>CAYTFA010000053.1:0-8895 GCA_964436755.1 uncultured Rhodocyclaceae bacterium
GTCGGCCTGCGGGGTCAGGCACGCACCTTGAAGGAATCGGCGTACTTCTTCGGATCCTTGCCGTCCCAGACGATGCCGTCGATCAGCTTGTGGCTGCGCATGTCGCCCTTGGGCAACGGCGCGCCGGCCGCGGTGGCGGCGGCCTTGTAGATATCGACGCGGTTCACTGCCCGGGCAATGGCGGCGTAGTCCGGGTGCTCCTTGAGCAGGCCCCAGCGCTTGTGCTGGGTCATGAACCACATGCCGTCGCTGAGGTAGGGGAAGGTCACCGTGCCGTCGTTGAAGAACTTCATCGCGTTCTTGTCGTCCCAGGTCTTGCCCAGTCCGTTGCTGTAGCGCCCGAGCATGCGCGCGACGATCACGTCGGCATCCGTGTTGACATACGACTTGCTGGCGACGACCTCGGCCGTCTTCTGCTTGTTGGCGAGCGAGGCGTCGATCCAGCGGCCGGCATCGATGATCGCGGCGGTCATGGCACGTGCCGTGTTGGGGTTCTTCGCCACCCACTCCGCCGTCGTGCCGAGCACCTTCTCCGGATGGTCGACCCAGATGTCCTGGGTGGTCACCGCCGTGAAGCCGATGTTGTCCACGATGGCGCGGTTGTTCCACGGCTCGCCGACGCAGTAGCCGTCCATGTTGCCGACGCGCATGTTGGCCACCATCTGCGGCGGCGGCACCGTGATGGTTTTGACGTCCTTCATCGGGTTGATGCCGTTGGCCGCGAGCCAGTAGTAGAGCCACATGGCGTGGGTGCCGGTCGGGAAGGTCTGGGCGAAGGTGTATTCCCTTTCCTTCCTTGCCACCAGTTTGGCCAGGCCGGAACCGTCGACCGCGCCCTTGTCCTTGAGCTGGTTGGACAGCGTGATGGCCTGGCCGTTGTGGTTCAGGGTCATCAGCACGCTCATGTCCTTCCGCGGCCCGCCGATGCCCAGCTGCACGCCGTAGACCAGGCCGTAGAGGACGTGTGCGGCATCGAGTTCGCCATTCACCAGCTTGTCGCGCACGCTGGCCCAGGAGGCTTCCTTGGAGGGAATGATCTTGATGCCGTATTTCTCGTCGAACTTGTTCACCGCCGCCATCACCACCGACGAGCAGTCGGTGAGCGGGATGAAGCCGATCTTCACTTCCTTCTTCTCGGGTGCGTCGGATCCGGCCGCCCACGCGCCGGAACGAATTCCAGGCGGCACAAGGCTCATGAGCGCGGCACCGCCGGCAAGTTGGAGGAAACCGCGCCGCGAGCGCGCGACGCCGTCGTCGGTCGTGAGGCTGGCTGCAGGATCTTCATGGCTCATCTCGTTCTCCGCATTCCGAAACAAGAAACGGCGCCCGGTGCGCCATCGCGGAACTGAATCGCGAAGCGCAACAGACGCCGTTGTCATTGCAGGCGGACCGCCGTTGATCCGCTGCTCACCCTTTCTTCAGCAACCGCTGTGCCAGGCACCGGACTCCGGCCCTAAGAACCTGATCCGGCGGGCAATTGCCCTTTGCCGCCACGAGTGCGGTGGGCGACATCCTGGCATGTCTGCTGCACCGCAATAGCGCATGCGGCGCGTTCGGCGCACCGCTTTGGCGCCTGCAGCGAGGCCTTAGAGCAGCACCTTGGCCATGTCGACCAGGTCGGCCGCGACCTTCCCCAGGGGCTGGGCACGATCCATCGCCAGCTTGCGCAGGGCGGCATGCGCCGCGGCCTCGTCGAGGCCGCGCGTCTTCATCAGGAGTCCCTTGGCCTGCTCGATGAGCTTGCGCTCGGAGAGCTTGCGCGTCGCCGCGGCAAGCTCGGTCTTCAGGCGCTGGTGCTCCTCGAAGCGCGCCACCGCGACATCGACGATGGGCTTGAGCCGGGCGAGGTCGAGGTCGTCCACCACATAGGCGGAGACGCCGGCGCGGAAGGCCTCGCGCATCACCTCGGCATCGCGCTCATGGGTAAGCAGGACCACCGGGCGCGGCAGCTCGCGGTTGATGGCCGCCAGGTGCTCGAGTGTGTCGCGCGACGGCGAGTCCGTTTCGATGAGCACCACGTCGGGACGGATGGACTCGACGCGCTCGGCGAGGTCGAGCGCCGAGGGCAGCACCGCCGCCACCTGGTGGCCGGCCAGGGCCAGCCCGGCACAGAGTTCAGCGGCCCGGGCCCGGGCCTCGTCGATGACCAGTACGCGCAACATGGCAGACGGCGATGCAAGACGCGTGCCCTACCCCTCGCGTCGCGCCGAACTGCCGCCGGCCCGTCAGCCGGTACTCCAGGCGCGCGGCCGGCGCATGCCCGCGATGCGGCAGGCCTGGCGGACGTAACCGTAGGGAAACAGCTCGAAGATCATGTTGCGTGCCGCGGCACCGTAGCGGCCGGCGAGGTGGCGCACGACGAAGCGGACATCGGGGATCAACTGGTGTTCCTGGTGGAATTCACGCATGAAGCGGATCGCGTCCCAGTGGGCATCGGTGAGCACGATGCCCTCCTGGCGGGCGAAGTCCGAAGCCAGTTCCTCGCTCCATGCCTCGGGGTCCACCAGATACCCCTCGTCGTCGGTCGTCGGCTGCCGTTCGCTGCCCATGGTCATCCTCCTTCGCTTGCGCGGCCGATGGCGGCCGTCTGCGTGTATATTACATCATGTCGTGATATATGCAAGCTGTGATAGATTGGACCCCGGACACACGCAGGGGCATAGGCGATGAGCGGCAAGGCCATGAGCAAGAAGGAGTTCGAAACCCTGTCGGAGTTCCGCTACCGGCTGCGCCGCTTCCTGCGCTTTTCCGAGCAGGTGACGCGCCGCAACGGCATCACCACCCTGCAGTACCAGCTGCTGCTGCACATCAAGGGCATGCCCGGGCGCGAATGGGCGACGGTGGGAGAACTCGCCGAGCGCCTGCAGGCAGCCCACCACGGCGTGGTCGCCCTCATCTCGCGCTGCGAGAAGCTGGGCTGGGTGGTGCGCGAGCGCGGGCGCAGCGACCGGCGCGAGGTCGAGGTGGGCCTCACTGCCGAAGGCGAGCGCATGATCGCCCGCCTGGCGCGCCTGCATCGCGACGAACACCTCAACCCCTCGGGCAGCTTCCTGCTGCCCGAGCTGGGGCAGATCCATGCCGAGTGAAGCGCAGGCCGCCCTGGCCGCCGCGGTGCGCGCCGCCTGCATCGAGGCGGCACTGGAGGGCTACGAGCGGGCGCAGATCGCCGGCCTGTGCCAGGAAGGCGCGTGGGAAGCGGCGGTCGACGCGATCCGCCTGCTCGACCTCAATCCGCTGCTTCGTCCGCCGGCGCAGAGTCCGCCTCGCGGCGGGCCTGCTTCTGCCTGAGCCGCTCGTTCTTGTCGTCGTTGGCGAAGACGAAGCGGCCATGCAGGACGCACCCCTTCATTCCGGGATCGCAGGGCAGGTTATTGACCTTGCCGCAGCGGTCGTCCTCTTCGTGGGGGCAACCCCAGGCGCCGGCCATGATCTGTTCCGTCCCTCGTCTCTCACTGAAGCGAGAATAGCAAATTAGCACCGCAGCAGGACTTCGAGCGGACGCGGGCGAGTTACCAGATCGGCCAGCGTATATTCGTCGAGCTTGGCATACAAGGCATCGAAAGCACCCACCAGTACCGCGGTGAGCCGACAGGCCGGAGCGATACGACATTTCCCGGCATCGGACGACAGGCACTCGACGATCGGCGCATCACCTTCGCTGGCGCGGACCACCTCGCCGAGGCGAATATCCTCGGGCGCATGCGCCAGCCGCACGCCGCCGCCCCGGCCGCGCACCGACTCGATGGTTCCGGCCCGCGCCAGGTGATGCACGACCTTCATCAGATGGTTCTCCGAGATTCCATAGGCAGCCGCGATTTCGGGAATCGTCGCCAGTCGCTCGCGGTTAAGGGCGAGAAACATCAGCACGCGCAGCGTGTAGTCGGAAAAGCTGGTGAGTTTCATGGCGGCGAGCCTGGCGATATAAGCTGTACGAATTATATTGCTTTTAGAAAATTGTCGTGCTACGATTAAGCTGTATTTGTTTTACTTCTTTTAGCCAGCCATGACCTGCCGCCCTTCCGCTCTGCCACGCAAACCCGCCAGGCCCCTGGCGCGCCGGCCATGAAACGCAGCCCTGCCCTGGTGCGGCTGTCGCGCGAGCACCATGCTGCGCTGGTGCTGGCGAAGCGCGCGCAACGCGCCGCCGACGCCGACGCCGAAAGCGCTAGGCGCTTCGGCGCGACCCTGGCCGAACGCTTCGCCACCGAGCTCGATCCGCATTTCCGGATCGAAGAGGAATCGCTGCTGCCGGCACTTAACAAGGCCGGCGGCGGCGAACTCACCCCGCGCACCCTGGCCGAACACCGCGAACTGCGTGCCCTGCTCGCCGACGCCGGCAGCGGCGACGGCGCAAGCCTGCGCCGCTTTGGCGAACTGCTGGAGGCACACGTCCGTTTCGAGGAACGCGAGCTGTTTGCGCGTGCCGAATCCGTCCTCGACGCCGCCCTTCCAGGCGGCCTCGCGCCCGATCCGCATCACCCCGCCAACCCAACCCAAGGAGCCTGAATCATGGCAAACGCCCCACATCTGCATCTTTCCCCTGACGCAATCTATTCCTTTGATGCCCGTGGCATCGCCAAGCGCTTCCGCCATGCCGCCATCTTCGGCGCACTCGACGCGCTGGTCCCCGGCGAACGGATGCGCTTCGTGAACGATCATGACCCGATTCCGCTGCTCGGCCAGCTGCAGCAGCGCTACGGCGACAAGGTCGACATCCGCTACCTGCAGAAGGGCCCGGACGCGATCGTGATCGACTTCGTCAAATCCTGATGATGTCGACCGCAACCGACCGATTCCAGGACAATCCAGCAAGGAGAACACTCATGTCCAGTACCAGGCTCCCCACGCGGCTGCTTGCGCTCGCCACCCTGTCGATCTGCCTGAGAGCGGCACCGATCCATGCCGCCCCGCCGGCCCACGACCACGATCATGCCGGTGCCCCGGCCAAACTGTCGCTCAACGCGGGCAAGAAGTGGGCAACGGACGAGCCCCTGCGCAAGGCAATGGCAACTATCCGCGGCGCCATGGAAGCGTCGCTGCCGGCGATCCATGCCGGCAAGCTTGCCGATAGCCAATACGCGGCGCTGACGAAAACCGTAAACGACGAAATTGCCTACATCGTAAGCAACTGCAAGCTCGATCCCAAGGCCGATGCGCAGCTGCATCTGATCATTGCCCAGATCGCCGATGGCACCGAGGCAATGGACGGAAAATCCGGCAAGCTCACACGCCAGGACGGCGCCGTCAAGGTACTCGGTGCGCTGAAGAACTACGGCAGCCATTTCGATCATCCGGCCTGGAAGCCGATCAGGCACTGACCCCGCATCATGGACAGCCGCGCCCCATCTGCATCCGGCCCGCCGCCCGACGAGGAGCGCATCCGCGCTGCCCTGCGAGAGGTGATGGACCCGGAAGCGGGCTTCAACATCGTCGACCTCGGGCTGATTTACCGCGTCGCCATCGCTGCGCCGCAGGTCGACATCGAGATGACCATGACCTCGCCGGCCTGCCCGCTGGGCGACATGATCATCGACGAGGCACGGGAAGCCGTGGCGCCGACGCTGCCGCCCGGCTGGACGGTCGACATCCGCCTGGTCTGGGAGCCGCCGTGGCAGCCGGCGCTAATGAGCGAGGCCGGCAAGAAGCATTTTGGCTGGACGCCCGAGTAGGGACGCGCCGGCCCCACCCGTCGCGAATTCCGCGACACTACCGACAAGGACCATAGACATGCACAGCGACCCGCACTTCACCACCACCATCGATGTTCGCAGCATTCCGCCGCGCGAACGCCACCCGCTGATCTTCGGCGGCTTCGACCGGCTCGCCGCGGGCGAGGCGCTGCTGCTGATCAACGACCACGACCCGAAGCCGCTCTTCTATCAGTTCCAGGCCGAGTCGCGCGGCGAATTTACCTGGGACTACCTCGAAGCCGGCCCCGAAGTCTGGCAGGTAAAGATCGGCAAGCCGGCGGCGGATGGCGCGGCGGCGACCGTCGGCGGCGGCGGCTGCGGCTGCTCGCACTGAGCGGAGCCGACGATGCCCGATCTGCCACCGCTCGCGCTCCTGCCGCTACTGGTGCTGGGCATGCTGTCGCTGCTGGGCGGAGTGGTGGCCGGCCTGGCGCGCCTGGACTGGACCATGCCCGCCGTCGCGGGAAGCGTCGCGGCCTGGCACGGCGCGCTGATGATCTCCGCCTTCCTCGGCACGGTGATCAGTCTGGAGCGTGCGGTGGCCATCGCCCGCGGCTGGGCCTACCTCGCGCCGGCCTGCGCCGGGCTTTCCGGCATCCTGCTGCTGGCTGGTGCGCCGCTGCACACGGTACAGTTGGTGGCCGTGGCTGCCGCGGCGCTGCTCACCGCCGCCAGTGTCACGGTGCTGGCGCGCCTGGTGGCGCCCTTCACCTTACTGCTGGCCATTGCCGCGCTGTGCTGGCTGGTCGGCAACGCCATCTGGTTCGCCGGCGGCGACCTGCAATTGGCCGTGCCATGGTGGCTGGCCTTCCTGGTGCTGACCATCGCCGGTGAACGCCTGGAGCTCAACCGCTTCCTGCCGACACCGAAGGAGGCGCAGCGCTTCTTCTTCGTCGTCGTCGGCCTGGTGCTGGCAGGCGCCGCAGCCACGCTGCGCGACGAGGAAGCCGGCCTCGCGCTGTTCTCTGCCGGGCTGCTGGCGCTCGCGGCCTGGCTGTGGCGCTACGACATCGCGCAGCGCAACTGGCAGCGTGAGGGCCTTACCGGCTATATCGCCGTGTGCCTGCTCTCGGGCTATGCCTGGCTGGCCGTGGCCGGCGTGCTCGGCCTGCTTGGCGGCTTCCTGCCCGGCCACGCCTGGCGCGACGCCACCATGCATGCCGTGACACTGGGCTTCGTCTTTGCCATGATCTTCGGTCATGCGCCCATCATCTTTCCCGCCGTGCTGCGGGTAAAGATCCCGTGGACGCCGTTGGCCTGGCTGCCGCTGGCACTGTTGCACGCCACCCTGGCGTGGCGCGTGGCGGGCGACCTGTTCGGCCGCTTCGACCTCAGCCGTCAGGGTGGCATGGCCAATGCCATCGCCCTGCTGGTGTTCATTCTGGTAATGGTCGCCAGCGTGATCCGCGGCCAGCGCAAGCCATCGGCCGAACCGTAATGGACCCCGGACCCAAAGCCACCGAGGAAAGTGTGCTGGCGATCCGTCACTGGACGCCGACACTGTTGAGCTTCCGTACCACGCGTCCGGCCGCGTTCCGGTTCCGGCCCGGCCATTACACCCGGCTGGGGCTCGAGGGATCGGGCGAAACCGTGTGGCGACCCTTTTCGATGGCATCGGCCGCCAACGACGACTTCCTCGAATTCATCGCAGTGCGCGTGCCGGACGGCCCGTTTTCCGAGCGGCTGGGGCGGCTGCAACGCGGCGATCCGATCGGCGTGGACAAGGCGGCCTACGGCTTCCTCACCCTCGACCAGTTGGCACCGGGCAAAGACCTGTGGATGCTGGCGAGCGGCACAGGGCTCGGGCCTTTCATCTCCATCCTGCGCGGCAAGGAGGTCTGGCGCGACTTCCGTCGCCTGATCCTGGTGCACAGCGTGCGCCGCTCCGCCGAACTTGCCTGGCGCGACGAGATCCAGGCCCTTTCCGACGACCCTCCCGCCGCAAGCGCAACGCTCACCTATCTTCCCGTGGTCACCCGCGAGCCGGGCGCCACGCCGCTGGCGGAGCGGATTTCGCGCCTGTTGTCCGCCGGCCTCCTTGAAGCCGCGGCAGACGCTTCGATCACCGTCGCCGAATCGCGGCTCATGGTCTGCGGCAATCCGGAGATGACGCGCGACCTGCGCGAGTATCTTGGCGTCCGCGGCTTCGCCACCAGCCGGCGCGGCGCCCCCGGCCAGATGGCCTTCGCAAAGTACTGGTAGCCCTTCGGCCGCAAGCCGTCCGGCCGGCAACACCAGGACGCCGGCATCATCCGGTCAGCTTGCGGTAGATCTCGGCCAGCTTCTGCGGCAGCTTGCGCGCATCGTCGATCACTGAGTAGTGCGCAGGCCCGTAGAGCTGCGGCAGGTAATCGGCACCGTGGCGATCGATGGTCACGCAATAGCTGCGGATGCCCTTCTCGCGCGCTTCGAGCAGCGCCTGACGCGTGTCCTCGATGCCGTAGCGACCGCGGTATTCGTCGCCATGGTCGTCCGGACGCCCGTCGGAAAGCGTCACCAGCAGCTTGTGCCGCACCTGCTGGCGGCCGAGCAGGCCCGAGAGGTGGCGCACGGCGACGCCCATGCGCGTGTAGTCGCGGGCCTCGATGCCGGCGATGCGACGCCGCGCCGCGGCATCGTAGCGGTCGGCGAAGGCCTTGATGCGGTAGATGTCGCAGCGGGTGCGCGTCCAGCCAGAAAAGCCGTAGATGGCGTAGGCGTCGCCCAGTGCCTCGATGGCCTCGCACAGCAGCACCAGCGATTCGCGCTCGGCGTCGTTCACCCAGCCCTTGGTCGAACCCGACATGTCGACCATGAACATCACGGCCAGCGAGCGCTCGGTCTTGCGGCGATGGACGAACAGGCGCGGCGAGGGCTCGCTGCGGGCGCGGCGGTCGGCGCGCGCTTCGACCTGGGCATCGAGGTCGATCTCTTCGCCTTCGAGCTGACGCCGCTCGGCCTTGTCTTCGCCGCGCAGCGCCTCGAAGCGGCGGCGCACGCTGCGGATCAGGTGGGCATGGCGGGCGCGCACGGCATCGACCCAGGCGTCCTCGCCGGCAGGCCCTTCGCGTTCATACAGATGACACCAGTCGCGGCGGAAGGCCAGGCGCCGATAGTCCCATTCATCATATCTGGCATCGGGCGCGGCCTCGCTTTCGGCGACGGGAGCCTCGCCCTCGGCGCGTTCCTCCGGGCGCCAGGCACCCGGCCCGGCGGGCTGCAGGAT
>CAYTFA010000054.1:0-8797 GCA_964436755.1 uncultured Rhodocyclaceae bacterium
CGGCCTCCACCGACAGCGCCATGACCAGGTTCTTCGGCGTGTGGTAACGGTGCCAGTCGCGTGCGGCGCAAAACTCGCGCAGCGCGTCGCGCAGGGTCTCAAGGTCGGTGATGGGTTTCATGGCGTTCCGGTCGGTAGGTCATCAGCCAGGGCAGGGCGAGGAAGGGCCACAGCGAGCAGATCAGTCGCGTGAGGCCGTTGAAGTTGAGGAACTGGCCCGGGTTCCAGATCTGCAGCGCGTTGTGCAGGTAGGGATTGTCCGGCGCCACGTTGACCATCACCGTGGCAAAGAGCAGCGCCAGCGCCGCCAGCGCACGCTGGAGAACGGCCGGGAGGAACGTCGCCAGCCACCACAGGCCGATGCCGATCGACACACCGAGGCCATTGCCCGGGGTGAGCCAGGCCGTTGCCGCTGCCGGACCGAATAGCAGCGCATGGGCGAGGGTTTTCACCAGCAGCGCCAGCGCGACCAGGCCGGCGGCGAGCAGGCGCGCCTGGCGCCGCAGCAGCAGGGTGGCGATGAGCGCTGCGGCAAGCAGTCCGGCGCCGGCAATCGCCGCCTCGACCGCGGCGAAACGCCCGGCTTCGAAGGGCTGCACGGGGGGCAGGTCGAGCATCTGACGCAGGTTGCCGCTGCCGAAGAGCAGTGTTTCCGGGGACAGCTGGGTCATCAGCCATGCCGCCAGCAGCAATAGTCCGAACTCGGTGCCGGTGTTCTGGGCGAGGGCGTTTTGCCGCCAGTCGGCGAGGCGGGCATCGTCGAGCCAGGGAATGCCCCAGCGCGCGCCGGCCAGGCCGCCGAGCAATGCACCGGCGGCATTGCAGGCCAGGTCCAGGTTCGAAGGTACGCGGCTGGGAAGGAAGTTCTGCAGCATCTCCATGGAAAAGCTCAGTGCGGTGCCCAGCATCGCCGCCGCCAGGCACGCAGCCAGCGGTCCGAGGCGACGGCGCAATGCGACGGTGCCGAAGATGCCGAGCGGCACATAGGCCAGCACGTTCGTCGCCAGGTCGAACGATGTCGTGTAGCGTGGCCAGGCCGCGGCGAGGAAGGCAAAGGGGCTGCCGCCGCTGTCGTGCCACCCGGTGAGGGGATAGAGGCTGGCATACACCACGAGCAGCGCATAGCCGCCGCTCAGGTACGGTGTCAGGTGGGAGCGCGCGCTGGAAGCCACGCGCCGATTCTGCCACTAGTGCCGGTGCTCGGGCTCGGCGTGGTGGGTCTGCGCGGCGGCGTGGTGGTGCAGGATGGCGTGGGGATCGTGGCCGGGCTGCCTGTGGCCCACCCATTGCGGCAGCAGGGAACCGGCCACCATGCCCAGCATCGACACGACCAGGCCGATGAGCTGCGGCGGCACCGGGCTTGCCTCGCCGATCAACACTTCGATCAGGATCCATGACACGAGTCCGCCGAAGGTGGCCGCCAGCGCCCCCTGGGTCGTCGCTCGCCGCCAGAAGATGCCGGCGGCGAGCGGCACGAACGCGCCGGCCAGGGTGACCTTGTAGGCGCTCTCCACCATCTTGAAGATCGACGAATCGGACTTCAGCGCGAAGGCGAGCACCATGCAGGCAAATCCGACCAGGCAGGCGCGCATCACGCGCAGGAACTGGCGGTCGCCCATGTTGGGAATGAAGCCCTTGATCACGTTCTCGGCGAAAGTCACCGATGGCGCCAGCAGCGTTGCCGAGGAACAGCTCATGATGGCCGAGAGCACGGCGCCGAAGAACAACACCTGCGCCGCCAGCGGCGTGTGCTGCAGTACCAGCGTCGGCAGCACGAGCTGGGTATCCTTCGCCAGCAGCTCGTTGAAGAGGGCCGGATCGATCAGCGTGGCCGAATAGGCGATGAACATCGGCACGAAGGTGAAGCAGAAATAGATCGAGGCGCCGAGTATCGAGCCGACCAGCGCGATGTTGGCGCTCTTCGCCGACGTGACACGCTGGAACACGTCCTGCTGCGGCACCGAGCCGAGCATCATGGTGACCCAGGTACCGATGAAGGTGAGCCACAGCCAGGGATCGGGTGCCGGGAAGAAGTCCAGCTTGCCGGCGGCGATGGCATGGTCGATCACGGCCGGCGCACCGCCGCCGACCTTGCCGCTCACCGTCCAGGCGATGTACAGCAGGCCACCCATCGACACCGCCATCTGCACGAAGTCGAGGATGGCGACGGAAAACATGCCGCCGAAGGTGGTGTAGGTGAGCACGATGGCGGCGCCGAGGATCATGCCGGCGGACTGCGACACCGCGCCGTCGGTGACGACGAAGAAGATCAGGCCCAGTGCCTTTATCTGTGCGGCAACCCAACCCAGGTAGGAGAGCACGATGCAGACCGTGGTGACCACCTCGACCGTGCGGTTGTAACGCAGGCGGTAGAAGTCGCCTAGGGTCAGGATGTTGAGCTTGTACAGGTAGCGCGAGAAGATCAGTCCGGCAATGATCAGGCACATCGACGAGCCGAAGGGGTCGGCGACGACGCCGCCGAGGCCGTCCTTGACGAAGGTCGCGGAAACGCCGAACACCGCCTCGGCGCCGAACCAGGTGGCGAAGACGGTGGCCGTGACCACGGGCAGCGGCAGGCTGCGGCCGGCGACGGCGAAGTCCTTGGCGTTATGGACGCGCGTCGCGGCAAAGAGGCCGATGCCAACCGATACCATCAGATACAGGATGACGAACCAGAGCAGCATGGCGTGGGGCAGGGTGCGGGATCGAGTCTGGGAGTATACGTGTCAGAGCAGAATGGCGCCCAGCACGGCGGCTGCCAGCGCCAGCCAGAGCAGGCGGCGCAGCGCGCGGACTTCGGCGACCAGGGCCTCGAGTTCGGGGCGTGATGGCGGTTCCGCCTTGGCGGTCAGTGCCTGGTGCAACAGGCGCGGCAGGGCCGGCAGCATCTGCGCCCAGGTGGCCGCCTCGCGCCGCACGCTGTTCTCGAGGGCAAGCAGGCCGACCTGCTCGCTCATCCAGCGCTCCAGATAGGGAAGCGCGGTTTGCCAAAGGTCGAGGTCGGGATCGAGCTCGCGCCCGAGGCCTTCGACGTTGAGCAGGGTCTTCTGCAGCAGTACCAGTTGCGGCTGGATCTCGACGTTGAACTGGCGCGAGGTCTGGAACAGGCGCAGCAGCACGCGGCCGAGCGAGATCTCCTTGAGCGGGCGGTCGAAGAACGGCTCGCACACCGAGCGGATCGCCGCCTCGAATTCGTCCACGCGGGTGTCCTTCGGTGCCCAGCCGGATTCGATGTGCGTCTCGGCAACGAGCTTGTAATCACGCTTGAAGAAGGCCAGGAAGTTGCGGGCAAGGTAGTTCTTGTCGATGTCGGACAGCGTGCCGACGATGCCGAAGTCGAGCGCAATGTAGCGTCCCTTGTGCGCCCCGTCGGTGGCGACGAAGATGTTGCCCGGGTGCATGTCGGCATGGAAGAAGCCGTCACGGAATACCTGTGTGAATAAGATCTCGACGCCGGCCCGGGCCAGCGCGGGAATGTCGACACCCAGCCGGCGCAGTTCGTCGACCTGGGAGATCGGCGTGCCGCGCATGCGCTCCATGACCATCACGTCCTGGGTACACCAGTCCCAATGCACCTCGGGCACCAGCAGCAGGTGCGAGTTGGCGAAATTGCGGCGCAGCTGCGAGCAGTTGGCGGCCTCGCGCATCAGGTCCAGTTCGTAATGCAGGTACTTGTCGAACTCCGCCACCACTTCGCGCGGCTTGAGCCGGCGCCCGTCGGCCCAGAGCCGTTCGAGCAGGCCGGCCGCCGCCTGCAACAGGGCGATGTCATGTTCGATGACCGGCAGGATGCCGGGACGCAGGATCTTTACGGCGACTTCGCGCCCGTCCGGCAGCTCGGCAAAATGCACCTGGGCGACCGAGGCGGAGGCGACCGGCTCGCGCTCGAAGCGGGCGAACACCTGTGCCACCGGCCGGCCGTAGGCCCGCTCCAGTTCGGCGACCGCCATGTCGGAAGGAAACGGCGGCACCCTGTCCTGCAGCTTCGCCAGCTCATCGGCGACGTCGAGCGGCAGCAGGTCGCGGCGGGTGGACAGGACCTGGCCGAACTTGACGAAGATCGGCCCCAGGTCTTCCAGTGCCCGTCGCAGCCGTACCGCGCGCGGCGCGCGCAGCGCCTCGCTGCCGGCACGCCAGAACATCAGCCACTGCAGCGCGGCGATGAGCCGCGTGCCGAGGCCGAGTTGCAGGTCGTGCTCGAGGATCAGGCGATCGAGCCCGTGGCGATAGGCGACGCGGGCGATGCGAACGAGGCGAAGGATGCGCACGGGACGCTGGGGCGGACGGGAAACGGGAAGTATAATTCAGCCCTTCGCGATCAACCTCCTGGCCCCACGGCAACCCCATGACAGCCCCCAGCGGATTCCCCGGCGCCGACTTCGACGCCCGTGCGCACCTCGCCGGACTTCTGCGCTCCGCCCTGGCCAGCGTCGCCCCCGAGTTCGGCGGAGCCGAGATCGTCATCGAACGGCCGCGGCAGGCGAGCCACGGCGATTTCGCCAGCAACCTGGCGATGCAGCTGGCACGCGACCTCAAAACCAGCCCGCGCCAGATTGCCGAGCGGCTGCTGCGCGAACTGCCGCCGTCGCCTGCCGTCGCCGGAGTCGAGATTGCCGGCGCCGGTTTCATCAATTTCCGCCTCAGCCCGGCCGCGCGCACGGCGGTGGTCGGCGCCGTCCTTGCCGGCGGCCGCAACTACGGCCGTGGTGTGCGCTCGCGCGTGCGGCTGCAACTGGAGTTCGTTTCCGCCAATCCGACCGGGCCGCTGCACGTCGGCCATGGTCGCGGCGCCGCCTATGGCGCCAGCCTCGCTTCGCTGCTGGCCTTTGCCGGTTACGACGTGACGCGCGAGTACTACGTCAACGATGCGGGGAGGCAGATGGACATCCTCGCCGTGTCGACGTGGTTGCGCTACCTGGAATTGTTCGGCGAGTTGTTGCCCTTTCCCCCGAACGCCTACCAGGGCGGATATGTGCGCGAGATGGCCGAACAGATCCGCCAGGCCCACGGGGAGCGCTACGTGCATCCGGCCGAGGCGGTGCTCGCGTGCGTGCCCGAGACGGATGACATCGAAGCGCGCCTGGACGGCCTCATCCTCGCCGGCAAGGATCTGCTCGGCGAGGACTGGAACTACGTGCATGCCCATGCGCTTAACGAGCAGCTTGCGGACTGCCGCGCCGACCTCGAGGAGTTCGGCGTGCATTTCGACGTATGGTTCTCCGAGCGCAGCCTGTACGAGACGGGCATGGTGGCGCGCGCAGTGGAAAAGCTCGAGCAAGCCGGCCAGATCTACGTGCAGGACGGTGCCAAGTGGTTCCATTCGACCCGCTTCGGCGACGAGAAGGACCGCGTCGTCCAGCGCGACAACGGGCTCTACACCTACTTCGCTTCCGACATCGCCTACCACTTGAACAAGTTCGAGCGCGGCTTCGACAAGGTGATCGACGTCTGGGGCGCCGACCACCACGGCTACATTCCGCGTGTGAAGGGAGCGCTGGCGGCATCGGGTGCCGACGCCGGCAAGCTCGACGTGACCCTGGTGCAGTTCGTCAGCCTGTTTCGGGACGGGCAGAAGGCTTCGATGTCGACGCGCTCCGGCGAGTACGTCACGCTGCGCCAGCTGCGCGAGGAAGTCGGCAACGACGCCTGCCGCTTCTTCTACATGCTGCGCAAGCAGGACCAGGCGCTCGACTTCGATCTCGACCTGGCGAAGTCGCAGAGCAACGACAACCCTGTCTATTACGTGCAATACGCCCATGCCCGCATCTGCTCGGTGCTCGCGCAGTGGGAGGGCGACGAAGCCACGCTGGCACGCGCCGACCTGTCGCCGCTGGCGCACGAGCGGGAGTTCGCGCTGTGTGCGCGGCTGGCCGAGTTTCCCGAACTGATCCAGGCCGCGGCACGCGACAACGCGCCCCATGCCCTGGCCTTCTACCTCAAGGATCTGGCCGGCGATTTCCACGGCTGGTACAACGCCGAGCGCATGCTGGTCGACGACCCTGCCACGCGCGACGCGCGCCTGGCGCTCGCCCTGGCGACGCGGCAGGTGCTGCAGAACGGACTTTCCCTGTTGGGCGTATCGCAACCGGTGAGCATGTGAACATGGGCAAATACGAGCGTTTCGGCGGCAAGGCAGGTGGCGCGGCGCGGCGCGGTGCGCCTCGGTACGCGCGCGGCGGCACGGTGCTGGGCATCTTCCTCGGCCTGGTGGTCGGCGTCATGATTGCGTTCGGCGTGGTCTGGTACCTGAACAAGGCACCGCTGCCCTTCATGAACAAGTACGAAGGCGCACCCAAGCCTGAAAAAGACAAGGCGCCGGCGGCAGGCGCTGCCGCCACGCCCGCGGCACCGGCACCTCTGCCCGGCAAGCCCGGCGACAAGCCGTCCGGACGCTTCGAGTTCTACGGCATCCTCGAGGGCAAGAACCCGGCACCACCCGGTGCTGCGCCGGCCCCCGCGCCCGCACCCGCCGCGGAAGCGGCGCCTCCCGCGCCGGCCGCCCCGGTGGAGATCTTCTACCTCCAGGTCGGCGCTTTCCAGAAGGCGGCCGACGCCGACAACCTGAAGGCCAAGCTGGCGCTCACCGGGCTGGAGGCGAGCGTGCAGGAGGTCGCGATTCCGGACAAGGGCACCATGCACCGTGTCCGCGTCGGTCCGTTCCGTACCCCAGAGGAAATGAACCGCGCGCGCACCTCGCTCGCCCAGTCGGGCGTGCAGGGCACGGTCGTCAAGCAGAAGGAGTAAGGCCATGGCCACCTGGCGTTCCCGTGCCGCGTCGTTGCTCGCCCTGCTCGGCCTGTGCCTGGCGCTTCCGGTGGCTGCCGCCGACTTGAAGGAAGGTACGGACTTCCGCGTGATCCGGCCGCCGATCATGGCCGACCGCAATCGCATCGAGGTCACCGAGTTCTTCTGGTATGGCTGTCCGCACTGCTTCGACTTCGAGCCGATCGTTGCCGACTGGGTGAAGAAGCTGCCGCCGGACGTGGTTTTCCGCCGCGTGCCGGCGGTGCTGCCCAACGGGCGCTGGGCGCCCGGCGCACGCCTCTACTACACCCTGGAGGCGATGAACCTGCTGGGCCGGCTGCATACCGAAGCGTTCAACGCGATCCATGTCGAGCGCAAGCGGCTCGACGAGGAGAAGTACATCGTCGAGTGGGTTGCCACCAAGGGCGTGGACCCCAAGCAGTTCACCGAGACCTGGCATTCCTTCGCGGTGCAGAGCCAGATGCAGCAGGCACGCAGCACCGTGCTTGCCGCTGGCGTTACCGGAGTGCCTTCCGTCATGGTGCATGGCCGTTACCTCGCCCTCACCGGCGGCAGCTGGAACGACTTCATCGCCAACGTCGAGCGACTGGTGGACCAGGTGCGGGTCGACGCCCGCATGAAGTAGTGCGCGTCTTCCTCACCGGCGCGTCGAGCGGCATCGGCGCGGCGCTGGCGGTCCATTACGCGGCGGCAGGTGCGACCCTCGGGCTGGCGGCGCGGCGCGCACCGCTGCTCGACGAACTCGTGGCCGGGCTGCCCGGTGACCACTTCCGCTACGCGCTCGACGTAACCGATGCGAACGCATTGCGCTCCGCCGCGGAGGATTTCATGGCGCGCAGCGGCGTGCCCGACATCGTCATCGCCAATGCCGGGGTGTCCGCCGGCACGCTGGGCGAGGTGGCAGACGACCTGCCGGTCCAGCAGCGCATCTTCGAGACCAATGTGATGGGCATGGCGAACACCCTGCAGCCCTTTGTCGCGGCCATGAAGGCGCGCGGCACCGGCCGCCTGGTGGGCATTGCTTCGGTGGCCGGCATCCGCGGCTTTCCTGGCGCCGGCGCCTACTGTGCCTCGAAGGCGGCGGCCATTGCCTGGCTCGAGGCACTGCGACTCGAAATGCGCGGCAGCGGCGTGCGCGTGACCACCATTGCACCGGGCTACATCGCGACACCGATGACCGCCGCCAATACCTTCCGCATGCCCTTCCTGCTGCCGGCGGACCTCGCCGCGCGCCGGATTGCCCGCGCCATCGACAGTGGTACGAGCTATGCCGTCGTTCCCTGGCAGATGGCCGTGGTCGGCAAGCTGCTGCGCGCGATGCCTGACCGGCTGTTCGACGCACTGTTCGCACGCGCCGGACGCAAGCCGCGCGGCCTTGGCGGTTGACCGCCTGAGCCCGCGCGGGACGGGCGCGTGCGCTCAGGGCTGGGCGTAGGTGCTGCAGCGCTCGAACTCGGCGCCGTGGTCAAGCACGCGGAACAGCTTCAGGACCTGCACGTCATCGTCGACCATTACTTCGACCTTGCGGTCGAGGCGGAAGCTGCCCGCCGGCAGCACGACGCTGGCCGGGATGCGCAGTGCGGCGATTTCCGGCAGCATGAAGGCAGGGCGCCACGACGAGGGCTTGCCGCTCGCTTCGATCACGCGCACCGCCGCGGCTTGCGGTTCGCCCGGGAAGACCTGGATGCCGGCCGCCAGCGCGTCTCCGGGTTCGCGCAGCGCCCAGCGCACGCTGGCCAGTGAATAGCGGGCGGCATCGTGGGGCCGCGTCGCGATCAGCTGACCGGCGCCGATGCGTACGCCATTGATCAGGGAACGTGCAAGGCGCAGCCCACCCGCCGATTGGTTCAGCAGCTGCCAGTCGTCCACGATGCGCCAGTCCTCGAGCTTGGGACCGTCGGGCGTTCCGTTGGCCTGCTTGCTGTAGCGCCGGCCGCCAAACGTCTCCATCTCTTCGCGCTCGCGGCGCAGGGTCAGCTCGTCGCGCGTGGGCGCGTGGAACACCTTGCCCCCCGACAACTGGTAATGCACG
>CAYTFA010000055.1:0-8786 GCA_964436755.1 uncultured Rhodocyclaceae bacterium
CGCTTCGTCGCCCAGGCCTTCATGGGCGCCAACCTCGACAACGCCTCGCTGCCCGGGGTCTATCTCGCGGTCGTGATGGGACGCCATGCAGGATTCCTGACGGCGGCGTCGGCGCTGGGCAAGAAGTTCCCCGATGACGGGCCGCACCTGATCTACCTGCCCGAGCGCACCTTCAGCGTGGACAAGTTCATCGGTGACGTGAAGGCCACCTACGAGAAGTACGGCCGCTGCGTGATCGCCGCTTCCGAAGGGATCCACGACGAAAGCGGCCAGCCCATCATCACCCAGCTCGCCAGCCAGGTCGAGAAGGACGCCCACGGCAACGTCCAGCTGTCCGGTACCGGTGCGCTGGCCGACCTTTTGTGCGATGAAATCAAGGCCAAGCTCGGCATCAAGCGGGTGCGCGGCGATACCTTCGGCTACCTGCAGCGCTCGTTCATGGGCTGCGTGTCCGATGTGGACCAGCGCGAGGCGCGCGAGGTGGGCGAAAAGGCCGTCCAGTTCGCGATGTGGGGCGACGTGGATGGGTCGGTGGCGATCAAGCGCACCGGCTTCTATTCCGTCGACTACCAGTTGGTACCGCTCGAAAGCGTTGCCGGCAAGACCCGGGTGATGGAGGATGAGTTCATCGCTCCATGCGGCACCGACGTCACCGACGCCTTCCGCCTCTACCTGCGCCCGCTGCTGGGTTCCGGCATGCCGGATGCCTACCGGCTGCGCCTCAACAAGGTAGGAAAGATCCTCAAGGCCTGAGCGTCCGCCGCGGCCCGGGCGACCGGGACGCGCGAGGTCTCAGTCGCCCATGCAGATGCCGATGTCGCGGGCAGTCTGCAGCGTGTCGCTGTCGAGCGGCACGCCTTTCATGCGGCCGGCGACCTCGGACAGCGCGACGTAATTGACGTTGGGGAAGCCCAGCGCCACCATGATCCCGGACTGTCCCTCTTCGAGGGCACGCACGGCAGCCGTGCCGAAGCGCATGGCGGCGAGGCGGTCGAACGAGGTCGGGCTGCCGCCGCGCAGGAGATGGCCGAGCACGACGACGCGGACGTCCTTGCCGGTGCGTTCGCCGAGCACGCGCGCGATGCGCTCGCCGACGCCGCCGAGCCGCTCGGCATGCCCGATCTCCGCCGGGGCGAGGATATCCCGGTGGCCATCGATCGCCTCGGCCCCTTCCGCCACGACGACGATCGAATACATACGTCCCTCGCCGTCGCGGGCTCGGATCTTTGCGGCCACCTTGTCGATGTCGAACCGGATCTCGGGAATCAGGATGGCATGGGCGCTGCCGGAGATACCGGCGTGCAGTGCAATCCATCCGGCATAGCGCCCCATGACCTCGACCACCATCACGCGCTGGTGGCTCTGCGCCGTGCTGTGCAGGCTATCGAGGCACTCGGTGGCGAAGGCCACCGCCGAGTCGAAACCGAAGGTGGTGAAGGTCTTGTCGAGGTCGTTGTCGATCGTCTTCGGCACACCAACCACGCGCAGACCCTTTTCGTGCAGGGCGTTGGCGATGGTCAGCGAGCCGTCCCCACCGATGGAGACCAGCGCGTCGATCTCCTTGCGCGCGAAGAACTCGAGGATCTCGCCGGTACGGTCGGTATCGCGCAGCGAGCCGTCGGGCATCTTCATCGGAAAGTGCAGCGGGTTTCCCTTGTTGGTCGTGCCCAGGATGGTGCCGCCCAGGTGGCCGATGCCGCGCACGCGCTCGCGCGTCAGGCGGTAAACACCGCCGTCGGGATAGCGCTCGGGAAACAGGATGCCGTTGAACCCGTCATGGATGCCATAGGCCTCCCAGCCGCGATTGGCCGCCGCGATCACCACCGCGCGGATGACCGCGTTCAGCCCCGGCGCGTCGCCGCCTCCGGTACATACGGCAATGCGGCGGATCTGACTAGCCATGGCGAGCCCTCCTGTTGCGCGGCAGCTGCCGCTCAGGCCAGCGCAGCGAAAACGGCAGCCTTGATCGAATCGAGGGAGCCGATTCCCGATACCTTGCGATGCTTCGGTGCGCCGGGAGCACCGGACGCCGACCACGTTCCATAGTACTCGATGAGCGGGTGCGTCTGGCTGTGATAAACCGACAGGCGCTTTCGCACGGTCTCTTCCTTGTCGTCGTCGCGCTGGATCAGCGGTTCGCCGGTGACGTCGTCGCGCCCCTCGACCTTGGGCGGATTGAATACCACGTGGTAGGTGCGGCCCGAACCGGTATGCACGCGACGCCCGCTCATGCGGCGGATGATCTCGTCATCCGGCACGTCGATTTCCAGCACGAAGTCGAGTTGCACCCCCTGCTTGCGCAGGGCTTCGGCCTGCGGCAGCGTGCGCGGAAAGCCGTCGAAGAGGAAGCCCTTGGCGCAATCGGGCTGCTTGAGCCGCTCGGCAATGAGGCCGAGGATGATGTCGTCGGAAACAAGCCCGCCGGAATCCATCACCTTCTTGGCCTCGACGCCGAGCGGTGTGCCGGCCTTCACCGCGGCACGCAGCATGTCGCCGGTAGAGATTTGCGGAATGCCGAACTTCTGGGTGATGAAGGCGGCCTGCGTGCCCTTGCCGGCACCCGGCGCACCCAACAGAATCAATTTCATGTCTGCCCTCCAAAAAAAGTTTTATCTAACTGATTTTTATGAATTTTTGCAGGAATGACCTTACTCCGAAAGCTGCCCCGCGTCAAACAGTCGGCGCACGCGTTCGAGGTCTTCGGCCGTGTCCACTCCCGGCGCCGGGGCAGTGGCCGCGGTGACCACCTGGATGGCGTGGCCGTGCCAGAGCGCGCGCAACTGTTCGAGCGCCTCGCAGCCCTCGAGCGGGGCGGGTTGGAGTTCGCCGAAGCGGCGCAGGAAGCCGACGCGATACGCGTACAGGCCGATGTGGCGCAACGCCGGCAGCGCGGCCGGCAGTGCCGTGCGGCCATCGGCGAAGCCGTCGCGATCCCAGGGAATCGGCGCCCGGCTGAAATACAGCGCCCGGCCCCGCGCGTCGCAAACCACCTTAACGACATTGGGATTGAAGAACTCCTCGGCGTTCCGCAACGAATGTGCCGCAGTGGCCATCGCCGCACCGGCATCGCCGCGCAGCGCGTTGGCCACGCCGGCGACGAGCGCAGGATCGATCAGGGGTTCATCGCCCTGGACATTGACGACGATCGCGTCGTCAGGCCAGCCGAGCAGCCGCGCCACTTCGGCGATGCGGTCGGTGCCGCTGGCATGGTCGGCGCGGGTCATCACCGCTTCGAGGCCCCGCGCGCGCACGACGTCGGCAACGCGCGCATCATCGGTGGCAACCCACACCCCGCTTGCGCCGGACTTCAGCGCGCGCCGTGCGACGCGCACCACCATCGGCTCGCCGCCGATGTCGGCCAGCGGCTTTCCGGGCAGCCGTGTGGACGCGTAGCGTGCTGGAACAACGACGCGAAACGGCCCCGGCGACGCCGGTGCGCTGATCATCGGCCGCGGCTCCTCGCCATCACGACTCGTCGGCACCGAGGGTGCGCGCCTCGTCCTCCAGCATGACCGGGATGTCGTCCTTGACCGGATAAGCCAGCCGGCATGCCTTGCAAACCAGCTCCGCAGCGGCCGTGCGGTTCTCCAGCGGACCCTTGCACACGGGGCAGACGAGGATTTCAAGCAGGCGGGCGTCCATCGAGCTTCTCCAGTACGAATGCAGCGATATCGGGGCTTGCGTCGGCCGTGACGGGCAGCACCCACACCGGCAGCGGCAAGGAAAGTCGGGCCAATTTTACGGCATCCTTTTCCGTCGTCAGGATTGCGTCGCCGGTAAATGCGAGGTCGCCCGCACGGTAATCGTGGTGGTCGGGGAACGCGTGGGCCTCGAAGGCCAGTCCCATGCCGGCCAGCTGCGCGAAGAAGCGCGCGGGCGCGCCGATGCCGGCGACGGCATGCAGCACCTGCCCGGCGAACGCCGCGGCCGGCCTGGGTTCCTGCGTCCCGTCGAGCGCCGTGAAGCCATCGGCGCGCAGACGCATCGCGAACACCGGGCGACCGCCTGCGGCGGGCGGCTCCGCCACGGTGCCGTTCAATACCACGGCATCCACCTCGCGCAGACGCGCCAGCGGTTCGCGCAAGGGACCCGCCGGCAGGCACCAGCCGTTCATGGCACCGCGCTCGTCGAACAAGGCGATCTCGACGTCGCGGCGCAGGCGATAGTGCTGCAGGCCGTCGTCGCACAGCAGAAGGTCACAATCGGGATGGGCCGCCAGCACGTGGCGCGCTGCGGCGACGCGGTCGCGACCGACTACCACCGGGCATCCGGCACGGCGCGCCAGCAGCACCGGCTCGTCCCCGACCTGCGCCGGGTCCGCCCCGGGGTCCACTTCCAGCGTCGCCTCGACGCGCCCGCGATAGCCGCGGCTGACGATGCCGGGGCGACGCCCGCGAGCACGCAGCGCCTGCGCCAGGTGGATCGTCAGCGGGGTCTTGCCGGTGCCGCCGACGCCGAGATTGCCGACCACGATCACAGGAACCGGCAGCGCGACGGATGGAAGCAAGCGGGCACGATAGAGCCGGCGTCGCAGCGCGACGAGGGCGCGGAACAGCAGCGACAGTGGGAACAGCAGACAGGCTACGGGGCCGCGCCTCCGCCAGGCGGCGGCCAGCCCGCCGGCGTCAGCGCTGGGCCTGCTGGGTGGCAAAGGAGATGTGGGACAACCCGGCCTGCTGCGACGCCTGCATGACGTCGATGACGCTCTGGTGGGTGGCCTTGGCGTCGGCATTGATGATCACCACCGGCTCCTTGCCGGCGCCCGCCTGCTTGCGCAATGCGGTTGCGATCGAATCGATGTCTCGCCCGGGGATCGACGCCTTGTTCACCAGGACCTCTCCCGTCGCCGTCACCACGACGTTGATCTCGTTCGGCTGATCCTTGTTCTGCGGCGCGTCCGCCGTGGGCAGGTTGATCTCGAGGCCCGAGAACTTGGAATACGTGGTGGTGATCATCAGGAAGATCAGGATCACCAGCAGCACGTCGATCATCGGGATCAGGTTGATCTCGACCTCCTCACGATGCCGCCCGCGCTGGAAATTCATCTTACTTGCGCTCGCCCTGCAGGGTCTCGACCAGCTTCACCGCCTCCTGCTCCATCTCGACCAGGAAGCCGTCCACGAGGGCACGGAAATGGCGATAGAAGATCATGCTGGGTATCGCGATGATGAGGCCGAAGGCGGTGTTGTAGAGGGCCACCGAAATGCCATGCGCCAGGGCCTGCGGATTGTTGCCGGAGGACGTCGGCGAACCGAAGATTTCGATCATGCCGACCACCGTGCCGAACAGTCCGAGCAGGGGCGAAATCGACGCGATGGTGCCAAGCGAGGTGAGAAAGCGTTCCAGTTCGTGGGCGACGCCGCGACCGGCTTCCTCGATGGCCTCCTTCATCACATCGCGCGAACTCCGCGCATTGCGCAGGCCGGCGGCGAGGACGCGGCCCAGCGGCGAATGCGCCTCGAGGCGCGCCAGCTGGGCGTCTGTCATGCCGCTTTGGCGAAACTCCGCGACGACGGATTGCAGGAGCCCGGGCGGAACGATCTTGGGGCGGCGCAACGCCGTGGAGCGCTCGATGATCAGCGCAACGGCGACCACGGAGGCGAACAGCAGCGGCCAAATCGGCCAGCCGGCAGCCTGGATTATGGAAAACACGGGGCGACTCCGTTGAGCGGGAAAGCGCGCACTTTAGCCCGAGAGCGCGGATTCGGCAAGACAAGGGAATGCCTGACCGAAGGGGCGAACAAGGGTCGTTTACCGCCGCGCTCCGCGGCCTTGCCGGGGCTTGCCGGCCGCTACACTCGGTACGGCATGTCTCCGTCGCCTTCCCGTTCGGCTCCGTCCGCCCCCGAACCCGCCGCGATCGCCGCAGCCTGGTTCGCGCACTTCGCCCTCGCATCGCTCGCCGCGATGCCGCGCGAGGAGACACTGCCGCCGCGGCCGATGGAGGTCCTGGCGGCGTTTGTCACGATTGCGCTGGGGACGAACCGAACCGTGCTGATCCTCGTCGCCGATGACGAACCCCTGCCGGAACTGTCCAACGCGTTCGACCTCGCCCTGCGGCCGCTCTGCCTGGTGCTGCCCGGCCCTGAGTTCGCCGCGCGCATCGCCCTGCGCGCCACGCTTTCGCTGCTGCGCAGCCGCCTCGCCCGCGATGGCGACGACGAGCAGTCACCGGCGTGGCTCCGCCAGAAGCAGCGCATATCCGAGCAGGACCCGCTGTGGCGCGATGCGCAGCAGTGGGTCGCCCGCAATGACCGCAGCGCGTGGCCCGAGCGCGTGGCCGATCTGTTTCCCGTCCGCGTGCTGTCGATCGAGGCCTACCGCGGATTGCGACAGCGCAACGCAGACATTACCGTGCTGTTTCGCTGCGATGCACCCGCCGAACTGGTGGCCGCACCGGGCAGCCTGCTGCGCGTGGGCACGCGCGCCGGCGCGCCCCGCGCGCGCGCACTTGTGGCGGCGGACGTCGATGCGCAGCTGCGGATGGAGCTCGCGCAGCTCACGCGCGACGTCGCCGACCTCGAACTCGAGCTGGCGACGGCGCAGGCCGAAGTCGCCGAGTTCACCAAGCGCTATTACGCGACGGTCGGCCGGCGCATGGTCGAACTCGATGCGTTGCAGGCGCACCTGGCCCGCGCGCAGGCAGAGCGCCGCCCCAACGATCCGAAACTGCATGCGCAGGCCGACGATGCGACCCGCCATGCCGAACGCTCGGCGCGCGACGCCAAGCGATTCGCGCAGGCCAGCGCCGACGAGCCCGATGAATTCCGCCCTGCACCCGACCTCAAGCGCCTGTTCCGCCGCGTTGCACAGAAAATCCATCCGGACCGTGCATGCGACGAAGCGGACCGGACCTGGCGCACCCAGTTGATGGCGGAAGCGAATCGCGCCTACCGCACCGGCGATGCCGCCGCCCTGGGCGAAGTCGAAGCGCTCTGGCGCGAGGGCCGCCGCGACGACGACGAGACAGCGGCGACCTCGGCTGCTGCAGTCCCGGCAACGACCCTGTTACGCCAGGTCGAAGCCATGCGCGCCCGCCTTGCAGCCATCGAGCGTGAATTGCACGTGTTGTTCGGTTCGCGGCTCTACGAGCTGTTCATCGCGGCACGCCATGCTGCACGCCAGGGACGCGACCTGCTCGCGGAAATAACCGAGCAGCTCGACGAAACGCTGGCGAACCTGCGCGGCCAGCCCGCACCCGGCCAGCCGTAATCAGTTGAGGCGGCCGCCGAGCGCCATCCGCTCGAGGAAATCACGCGCCGCGCGATGGCCGCCCAATGCCGCGCTGCGCAGCCACTTCGTCGCCAGCCGCACGCTGCGGCGCACGCCGCTGCCCTTGAAGCAGGCGAGGCCGAGCTCGTACTGCGCATCGGCTTCCCCGCTCAGCGCGGCCTGGCGCAGCCAATGTACGCCGGCACGCGCATCGCGCGCCGTGCCCTCGCCATGCAGCAGGCAGTAACCGATGCTGTACATGGCATACGGGTCACGGTGCTTCGTCGCCACCTCCCGGTACCAGCGTAGCGCGCGGGCTGCATCGCGGCGGACACCGCGCCCGTAGTAGTAGAGGTCCGCCAGGCGCAGCTGGGCGTCGGGCAACGCCGACGCCTTCAAATAGCAGGACGCCGCCAGCGCCGGGTCGGCCCGGATGCCAGTACCGTGGCGCAGGCATTCGCCCAGCATGAAGGCAGCCCGGCGATGTCCGGCTTCCGCAGCCACTCGAAAGCATTCCACCGCCTCCGTCAGGCGCGGGTCCTGGGCCTCGCGCGCCGCGGCGAGCAGCGCCTCACCGCGCGCAAAACGCTGCCGCGCCAGTTCGTCGAGCGCCTGGGACCAGCCCGCGGCGGCGGCTTCGCGCAGGATCGTCTCGCCTTCCTCCGGTTTCGGCTCGGTGCCGATGCCGGCCATCAGGCAGCGCCCGTACTCGGCCATGCCATGCGGATCGCCGGCCAGCGCACCCGCCTGGTAGTGAGCCAGCGCCGCCGCCGGATCGCGACGCGACCCCTCGCCGTGTTCGTAGCACTCGCCCAGCCATACATGGGCGGCGCGCTCGCCATGCTCCGCTGCGCGGCGGTACCAGGCCAGCGCCACCGGCTTGTTCTCGGCAACGCCGTCGCCCCATCGATAGGCGTGTCCGATCTTGACCGTGGCCCGCGCATGCCCCTTGCGCGCGGCGGCGCGCCAGAACCGAATTGCCTCGCCTGCGTCACGCGCCAAGCCGGCCACCCCGAGCGCGTGGCACTCACCGAGTTCGAACTCTGCTTCGCGACTGCCACGTTCAGCGGCGCGCCGATACCAGGCAACACCGGCTTCCAGATCGCGCGCAACGCCGATGCCGAATACATGGCACTGGCCCAGCAAGAACATCGCTCCGGCCAGGCCGCCCTCCGCCGCGGCGCGAAAATGGCCCGCAGCCGCCGCGGCATCGACTGCGACGCCATTGCCCGCGTACAGGCACAGACCGAGACTGAAGTGGGCACTGGCCAGGCCAGATCCGGCGGCGCGCTGCCACAGCGCGACCGCGCCGCTCCGGTCCTGGCGCGTGCCACGGCCCAGGAATCGGCAACGGGCAAGGAGGTCCTGCGCCTCGGCCATCCCGTCATCGGCCGCGTGTTTGAGCCAGCGCGCAGCGGCGGCATAGTCGCGCTCGACGCCGCTGCCAAAGTAGCGCTGCCGGCCGTACCAATAGCTGGCCGCCGCCGCCCCCTTTTCCGCTGCCTTGAGCAAAAGGGCGGCGGCGGCGCGCGGATCGGCCGTCGTGCCGTGCCCATGCAGCAGGCAGACACCGA
>CAYTFA010000056.1:0-8785 GCA_964436755.1 uncultured Rhodocyclaceae bacterium
GCCAGTGGCGCAGCAGGGCGCAGGCAAGCCAGGTCTTGCCGATGTCGGTGCCGGTGCCGGTGATAAAATTTGCGCCCACGTTTCCCCCGTCTGCGCCGCGATTCTATCGGTGCGGACCGCCCCCATGTCCGACTGGCTCGAGCGCGGCCTGCAGCACCTCTGGCTGCCCTACACGCAAATGAAGACCGCGCCGGCGCCGCTGCCGGTGGTCGGCAGCGACGGCGTGCGCCTCAGGCTGGCCGACGGGCGCACGCTGATCGACGGCATATCCTCCTGGTGGACCGCCTGCCACGGCTACAACCACCCGCACATCCGCAGCGCGGTCGAGGCCCAGCTCGCGCACTTGCCGCACGTGATGTTCGCCGGGCTGGTCCACGCGCCGGCGGCGCGCCTGGCCACCCGGCTGGCCGCGCTGCTGCCGGGCGACCTCGAGCGCGTGTTTTTCACCGAGTCGGGTTCGGTGGCGGTCGAAGTGGCGCTGAAGATGGCGATCCAGTACTGGCGCAATCGCGGTCGCGCCGAGAAGACGCGCATCATCTATTTCCGTAACGGGTACCACGGCGACACCTTCGCCACGATGGCGCTGTGCGACCCCGAGGAAGGCATGCACGCCCTCTTTGCCGGCAGCCTGCCGGGACAGACCCTGGCCGAACTGCCGACCGACGACGCCCGGCGACAGGCGTTCGATCGCCTGCTCGCGTCCCGCGCCGGCGAAACCGCCGCCGTCATCGTCGAACCCCTGGTGCAGGGCGCGGGCGGCATGCACATGCACGACGCCGCCACGCTGGCCTTCATTGCCGCAACCTGCCGCCGCCACGGCGTGCTGCTGATCGCCGACGAGATCATGACCGGCTTCGGCCGCACCGGCCGCCTGTTCGCCTGCGAGGAGGCCGTCGGCACGGACGATCTCGTGCCGGACATCGTCTGCCTTTCCAAGGCGCTCACGGGGGGAACGCTGCCGCTCGCCGCTACGGTCGCCCGGCGCCATGTATTCGACGCCTTCCTTGCCGACGATCCCGGTGCTGCGCTGATGCACGGCCCGACCTACATGGCCAACCCGCTCGCCTGCGCCGCCGCGAATGCCTCGCTCGACCTGTTCGAGCCCGGCCGCGATTCGCCGCGCCTGGCCCAGGTTGCCGCCATCGAGGCGCAGTTGCGCGCGGAACTTGCGCCCTGCCGCGAACTCGCGGGCGTGGCCGACGTGCGCATCAAGGGCGCCATCGGCGCGGTCGAACTCGACGGCCCGGTCGACCTCGATGCATTGCGCCGGCGCTTTCCCGAACTCGGCGTCTGGGTCCGGCCCTTCGGCCGCGTGGTGTACCTGATGCCGCCCTTCGTCATCGGTGCCGACGATCTCGCGCTACTCACCGGGGCGGTGCGGCAGGTGCTAGCCGAGCGCGCCGCACTGCGGCCATGAACCACCTCGACACGCGCCTCGACGCCGAACTCGCCGCCCTCGATGGCGGCCACCGGCGCCGTCGCCTGCGCGCTTTCGGCACGCGTGACGGCCACCTCGTCAGCGCCGGGGGACAAGCGCTGATCGACGCCTCGTCCAACGACTACCTCGGTCTCTCGCAGCACCCGCGCCTGCGCGAACGCGCCGCCGAGTGGGCCCTGCGCCACGGCGCCGGTGCGCCGTCGTCGCGGCTGGTCACCGGCACCCGCGAGATCACTCTCGCCGTCGAGGAACGGCTGGCCACCTTCAAGCAGCGCGAGGCGGCACTGCTGTTCTCCAGCGGCTTTCAGGCCAACGCGACGGTAATACCGGCACTGGCCCGGCTCGACGACGGGACGGCCATCTTCAGCGATGCGCTCAACCACGCCAGCATCATCCATGGCGCCCGCGCCGCGCGTTGTCCCGTGCAGGTGTTCCGCCACAACGACCTCGACCACCTCGACCAACTGCTGGCGCGCCACAGCGGCCCCAAACTCGTCGTCACCGAATCGGTGTTCAGCATGGACGGCGACCGCGCCGACCTGCCCGCGCTGGCCGCACTGGCGCTGCGGCACGGCGCAACGCTGTACGTCGACGAGGCGCACGCCACCGGCGTGCTCGGTGCGCAGGGGCGCGGTCTGGCGGCCGGTATCGAAGGCGTCGACGTGGTCATGGGCACGCTGGGCAAGGCCTTCGGCGCCTTTGGCGCCTACGTCGCCGGCTCGCGCAACCTGATCGACTGGCTGGTGAACCGCTGCGCCGGCTTCGTCTTCACCACGGCCCTGCCACCCGCCGTGCTCGGTGCCGTCGACGCGGCGCTCGACCTGGTGCCCGACATGGATGCAGAGCGGGCACGCATCGCCGCTAACGCCGGGCGCCTGCGCGAAGCGCTGGCGCGCGCCGGGCGCGACACGCTGCACTCGAGCACGCAGATCGTTCCAGCCCTGATTGGCGGCGAAGCCGAAGCGCTCGGCGCCGCGCGCCGTCTCGAGGAGGAAGGCATCCTGGCGGTGGCCATCCGGCCGCCGACGGTGCCGCCGGGCAGCAGCCGGCTGCGGCTGGCGATCAGCAGTTCCCTCGACGACGAAGCGATGCAGCGGCTGCTCGCCGCCGTGGACAGCGCGCTCGGCTAGGCTGGCATACTCGCCAGCACCGCACGCACGTCACCGATTAGCGCCTCCAGCGCCTCTGCAAGCCGCTCAGCGTGCCCCGCGCAATCCTGGCCGCTGTTCCGCGCAACTCCCTGCAGCCCCTTTGCCAGACCGGCCACATGATGTGCGCCCAGCGAACCGGCGGCGCCGCTGAGGGCATGGGCGAGCTGGCGCAGGCCATCGCGATTGCGGCCTTCGGCAAAGGTGCGCAGCCGCGATGCGTCTTCCGCGTGGGTATCGGCAAACATGGTCAGCATCCGACCGTAGACCGCCATCTTGCCGCTCGCCACCGCCAACCCCCAGGCCCGGTCAAGTCCCTCGATCGCGGCCAGCCGATCCCACAGCGGAAGCGGCTCCGAGTGATCACTGGCCACGGCGGGCACGCCAACGCGTCCGGGAGGCAGCCATTTGAGCAGGAGTGCATACAGCGCGCTGGGCGCGAACGGCTTGGTGAGGAAGTCGTTCATGCCGGCGGCGAGGCAGGCCTGGCGATCCTCGGCAAAGGCGTTCGCCGTCATTGCCAGGATGGGTACCGCGGCCCGCCCCGGCAGGGCGCGGATCGCGCGCGTCGCCTCGATGCCGTCAAGCTCCGGCATCTGCATATCCATCAGGATTGCATCGAATTCCCCGGCCGCGGCCTTCGCCACGGCTTCGCGACCATTGGCCGCGTGCTCGACGGCAAGGCCGACCTGGTGCAGGAGTTCCCCCGCGACTTCGCGATTGATTGGATTGTCTTCGGCGAGCAGGATGCGCGCGCCGGAGCGCTGGCGCAGCAGATCGGCCGCCGCGTTTCCCGGTCGCGGCTCGGTTGGACCAGGCGCGGTGCCGCGGCCGCGCTTCAACACGGCGGTGAACCAGAACCGGCTACCCTTGCCCAGTTCGCTTGTAGCCCCGGCATCGCCGCCCATCAACCGCGCCAGGCGGCGCGTGATGGCAAGTCCCAGCCCGCTGCCACCGTGAGTGCGGGTCGTCGAGGCATCGCCTTGCTCGAAGACTTTAAACAGCTTCGGCAGGGTGTCGGCGGCAACACCCGGTCCGCTGTCCTCCACCTCGAAGCGCACGCGCAAGAGGCCGTCGTCCTCCGCTTCCAGCCTGGCACGCAGGACAATGCTGCCCCTCTCCGTGAACTTCAGCGCATTCCCTGCAAGATTGAGCAGGCCTTGGCGCAGCCGCGTCGGATCGCCGCACAACGATGCCGGCACGGAATCCGAGTCGCATTCGACGTCGAGGCCCTTGGCGCGAGCGCCCTCGGCGATCAGGTCGCGCGTCTGCTCGATCACCTCGAACAGCATGAAATCGGTCTCCTCGATCGACATACGCCCGGCGTCGATCTTCGACAGGTCGAGAATGTCGTTGAGGATGGCCAACAGGTGATTGGCGGCGCCACCAATCTTGGCCAGTCGATCGCGCTGCTCCGCGCCAAGCGGAGACTCGGCCAGCAGGTGGGTCAGCCCGAGGATCGCGTTCATCGGCGTGCGGATCTCGTGGCTCATGTTGGCGAGAAACTGGCTCTTCGCGCGGTTGCCCGCGTCGGCACGACGCGTGGCCTCGTCCAGTTCGGCCGTGCGGCGGGCCACCATCTCCTCGAGGTGGTGACGGTGCGCGTCGAGTTCGACGGCGATGCGCTTGCGCTCGGTGATGTCTTCCTTGACCGCTACGTAATGCGTAATGCGTCCGCCGGGCAGCCGGATCGGCGAGATTCGGGCGAACTCTACGAAGTCGGTGCCGTCCTTGCGCCGGTTGTAGAACTCGCCGGACCACGTGCGGCCCGCCCTCAACGCCTGCCACAGGGCAACGTAGCTTTCCCGGGGCGTCTTTCCCGATTGCAGGAAGCGCGGATTGCGGCCAAGCACTTCCGCACGCTCGTAGCCGGTGTGGGCTAAAAACGCCGGGTTTACGTACTCCACCTCGGGTACGAGGTTGGTAATCAATATGCTTTCCGGGCTTTGCTCGACGGCCATCGACAGCTGGCGCAAGCGGTCTTCGCTGCGCTTGCGCGCAGTGATGTCGCGATGGGTGCCGCGCCGCCCCAGCGGCGAACCGACCGCGTCCGTGATCAGACTACAGGAATGGGCAATCCAGCGGATGCTGCCGTCGCGATGCCGGATGCGGTATTCCAGTTCACCCTCATCGGGCGCATCGAGGTGCGCCACATGGGCCAGGTAGGCATCGCGCTCCTCGGGATGTACGATGGAAGCCATCAGGCCGGGATCGGCCATGAATTCGACGGGGCTGTAGCCCGTGATGGGCTCGCAGGCGGGCGAAACGTATTTGTAGTGCCCGTCCGTGCCGATCCAGAAGATGCAGTCCGTGGCATGGTCAGCCAGCAGGCGGTACTTGGTCTCGGACTCGGACAGCGCGGCCACGCCGGCATCAATGGAGCGACGCAGGCGCCATGAAAGGTAGAGGCTGGCGAGGATGAGCAATACCACGGGCGTCAGGATCGCCGGCAGTCGCTCGGAAACCATGCGCCACACGTCCGCCTTGGGCACGGCCACGGCCACCGAATAGCCCGTGACGGGGGACCGGACCCAGGCGCCGAATGTCGCGGTTCCCTCCAGGCTCGGGGCGTCCGCACTCCCCGTCGCCGGACCCGTCAGCCCGGCCAGCAGCGTTGGATTCACCTTCTTGCCGACAAACAATTCCGCATTGGGACGACGGCCGATGATGGTCCCCTCGCGGTCGAAAATGACCAGCAGCCAGTCCCTCGGAAGCTGCGCCGCCTGCACGATGCGCGCGAACTGATCGGCCTGCAGCACTGCGCTGAGGCAATAGTCGACGTGCCCGTTGCGGAACACGGGTACATCGAGTACAACCTGCAGCCGGCGGCTGACCGTGCCGGTCAGGACCCTGGAAAACTGCGGCCGCCCCGTATCGAAGACGGCGCGATTGCGCTCGATGTTGGCGGTGCGCGGCGGCAGCTGGCCTGGTTCGACCAGCGTGTTGGCCAGCATCCGGCCCGAAGCATCCGTCAGCGAGATCACGGCAACATCGAGCGTCCGGCCCACTTCGCGCGCCTTGGCATCGAAGCGGCGGAAGTCCTTGCGGTCGATCTCGTCGGCGGACGCTGCAAAGACCTTGAGCGCGGATTCGATGGCATTGAACTCGCGGTCGAGGTCCTGGCTCAGGTCCTGGGTAATCCTCAACACGCGGTCATGGGCCTCGCCTTCCTCATGCAGGTAGCCCAGCCACCCGGCGAGCGCAATACCCAACACGCCCGGCATGATCACCAGTCCAATCGACCAACCGAAGTGCCTTCCTCCCATCTGCCGCTCATCCGCCAGGCTGCCCGTATCCCGGACGATTTGATCACCCCATTGCCCGGGTGGCTATTCGGGCTGCCACGTAGCCGCCTATTCGGCGGGCAGGACAACGCCGTGACGGGCGGCGAGGCGGAACAAGTCGCCCAGGTTCTCCGCTCCACATTTGCGCGCGATATGCGAACGGTGCACCTCCACCGTGCGCGGACTGATGGCGAGGCGTTCGGCGGTCTGCCGCGTATCCAGCCCACCGGCGGCAAGCGCCAGGACCTCGCGCTCGCGCCCGGTCAGCGAGGCCACCATGGTGCGCAGTGCATTCGCCGCTCCACGTTCCTTACGCTCGCCGGCGCTCAGGTGCAAAAGCTCTTCGAGGCGTGCCAGCAGTTGCTCGGGCGGTAAGGATTTCGGAATAAGGTCCATGGCGCCGGCGCGCACCGCGCGCACGGCCATCGGAACGTCGCCGTAGGCGGTCAGCACCACGGCGGGCAACTGGCTGCCGCGCACCGCCAGGACTTCCAGTACCTGCTGGCCATCCATGCCACCCAGGTTCATGTCGAGGACAATGCAGCCTTCGTCGGCAAGCGTGGCAGCAAGAAATTCCTCGCCCGACGCAAAGGCTTCCACCCGGTGGCCCGCCACGTGTAGAAGCAGCGCCATCGATTCCCGCACCGAGGCGTCATCGTCAATTACGTAGATTGTCGGCGCGTGCAGGATCATGTAGCGAGTGGTAGGGCGATGCAGAAGTGCGCCCCGCCGGTCGAAGATACCTGGTGCCAGATGCGTCCATTGTGCAGCTCGATCACCCGCCGCGCGATCGCCAGGCCGACGCCGCGACCGCTCATCGCCTCGCTGGCCGGCTGCGGCTCGAAGAGATGGGCGCTTACCGCATCGGGCACGCCTGGGCCGTCGTCCTCGACACAAAGCCAGGCTTCGCCATCGACGCGCGCCGTGCTAATCCGAATGTGAACCTTGCCGTCACGACAGTGCCTGCAGCCGACCGCCGCGCACGCGTTGTTCAGGAAGTTGTGCACGACCCGATCGATGGCCATCGCATTCAGCTCCGAAAGCAGCGGCCCTGCGCCGTAGTCTTCGGCAATACATAGGCGTTCCGGCCGGCGCTCGTCGCGAAAACGCCGCAGGGCGGCGGCCGCAACCGCGTTGAGGTCGGTGACCTCCATCGTGGTAAGCGTCTCGGGCTGAATCGCGGAATACATCAGCGATTGAAGAACGACGCCGGCCCGTCCCAGCTCCGCCAGCGCGCGTCCCGCCGTCTCCGCCACGAGCGGAGCCGCATAACCATTCGACAGCATGCGGCGCAGAGCTTCACAATAGGTGGCCGCCGCATGCAAGGGCTGGTTGAGGTCGTGGGCCACGGCGGCGATCACCTGCTGCGCCACCTGCTGTCGGCCGATGAGTTCGAGTTGCGCGCGCAGGCGTTCGCGCTCGCGCTCGATAGCCAGTTCCTGGGTGATGTCAGCAATGATGGCAATGTAGCCGTCGCCCTCGGGTACGAAGTTCATCCGCAAGCTATGAAGCCTGCCGTCCGCGAATAGAACGTCGTTGTCGAACTGCACCGTTTCGCCGGCAAGCACGCGAGCGACTTGGGGCGCGGCCCGTGCAAAGGCTTCCGCCCCGACCTTTTCCTCGACCGTGCAGCCGATGAACGACTCCGTCGGCTGACCAAAAGATCTCGCATATGTCTCGTTGACGAACTTGTAGCGCAGGTCGGGTCCGACCCAGGCCACCAGTTGCGGGATGGCCTTCAGGACGTGTTTGAGGCTGGCCTGCTGTGCCAGAAGGGCGCGCTCCGCCAGCACTCGCGGCGTGACGTCGAGGACGATCCCGACGTAGCGCTCGGGCCCTGGGCCGACCCAAGGAAGCGGGCTGCCGCGACACATCAGCCAGCGCTCGGTATCCGGCAAATGCACGCGCCACTCGGCCTCGAACACCGAGGCACTCTTGATGGCCTGTCCGATCCGGGCAATCAGCCCCTCACGCTGCGATGGATCCACCGTTGCGAGAAAAGCTTCCGTGCTCGGCTCTACCGAGCCGGGCGCAAGCCCGTACAACATCCAGATTTCGTCGGACCAGACATTCTTCCCCGTGACGAGATCGGCTTCGTAGATCCCGGCGCGCGCGGCCTCCAGCGCCAGGTGCAGGCGCGGATCATTGGGCCAGATTCCGTTTGCCCTGTCCTCGACTACCTTCATGGACATGGCAGCACCCCAGCGTCGACGGAATCGCCGCAATGCATGTTGCACTGATGCCGGAGCCTGCCAAACGTCATGCCGCCCTCCTCAAACTTGGGATTAGAGCAGCCGATCCGGGGGACTGGAATACGGGGCAGCCCGTATTCCATACCTGCTAGGAAGACTAGGTGTTCATCACCTTGATGGTGGGGAACTTGCTGGTGTGATCCTTCGCCTTCTCGGCGATCTTCACCGCAACACGGCGCGCGATGGCCTTGTAGATCGTGCTGGCGGGACCGTCCGGATCGGCCTCGACGGTCGGCTTGCCGCCGTCCATCTGCTCGCGGATCGACATCGCCAGCGGCAGCGCGCCGAGCATTTCGACCTCGTAGTCCTTGGCCATCCTGTCGCCGCCGCCGGAGCCGAAGATGTGCTCGGCGTGGCCGCACTTGGAGCAGATGTGGATGCTCATGTTCTCGACGATGCCGAGGATCGGGATGCCGACCTTCTCGAACATCTTGAGGCCCTTGCGCGCGTCGAGCAGCGCGATGTCCTGCGGCGTGGTGACGATCACGGCGCCGGTCACCGGCACCTGCTGCGCCAGCGTGAGCTGGATGTCGCCGGTACCGGGCGGCATGTCGATAACGAGGTAATCGACGTCGCGCCAGCGCGTCTCGGTGAGCAGCTGGGTCAGCGCCTGGGTCACCATCGGGCCGCGCCAGACCATGGGCTGCTCGGGATCGATGAGGA
>CAYTFA010000057.1:0-8741 GCA_964436755.1 uncultured Rhodocyclaceae bacterium
TACACCGCAGGCCGCCGACCTCGCCTTCATCGTCTACACCTCGGGCACCACGGGCCTGCCCAAAGGCGCGTGCATCAGCCACGACAACCTCGTGCGCCTCGCCGCCGCGCATCAGCGCTGGTACGCGCTGCCGCCCGGCACGCCGCTGCTGTGCGCCGCGCCGCTGTTCCACATCACCGGCCTGGCCGGGCACATGAACCTGGCCTGGGGCCTCGCCGGACCGCTGGTGCTGTGCTACCGCTTCGATCCCGGCGTCGTGCTCGATGCCATCGCCGAGCACAAGCCGCGCTTCTCGGCCTGCGCCATCACCGCCTACATCGCACTGATGAACCAGCCCAACGTCGACCCCGCCAAGCTCTCCAGCCTGGAGACCGCCGCCTCGGGCGGCGCCCCGGTGCCGCCCAGCGTGGCCGTGCAGGTCGAGCAAAAGCTGGGCTGGCGCATACTCAACGGCTACGGCCTGACCGAGACCACCGCCGGGGTCATCATCATGCCGCGCGCTGCGGGCGGGCGCGTGGACCCGGTGTCGGGCGCGCTGTCGATCGGCGTGCCGATCAGCGACGTCGACGTCTGGGTCGCCGGCGACGACGGCATGCGGCTGGGCCACGACGAAATCGGCGAGATCGTGATCGACTCGCCGCTGGTCTCGCCCGGCTACTGGGAAAAGCCCGAGGAGACGCGCAACTGCATGCGCGCCGACGGCTTCCGCACCGGCGACATCGGCTTCATGGACAAGAACGGCTGGTTCTACATCGTCGACCGCAAGAAGGACATGATTAACGCCTCGGGCTACAAGGTCTGGCCGCGCGAAGTCGAAGACGTGCTCTACGCCCACCCTGCCGTGCGCGAAGCCGCGGTGGTCGGCGTCGGCGACGCCTACCGCGGCGAAACGGTGAAGGCCGTGCTGAGCCTGCGCAGCGGTCAGCACGCCAGCCGTGACGAGATCATCACCTGGTGCCGCGAACGCCTGGCTGCCTACAAGGTGCCGCGCGTAGTCGAGTTCATCGAGGAGTTGCCGAAGACCAACACCGGCAAGATCCTGCGCCGCGTGCTGCGCGAAAAAGCGGCAGCCGAGTGACGCGCACCGCAGTCATCACCGGCGCCGCCAGCGGCATCGGATTCGCCCTGGCCAAACGTGCCGCCGTCGAGGGCATGAACCTGGTGCTGGCCGACATCGAGGATGCCCGCCTGGCGCGGGCGGTGGCTGAACTCGGGCTACCGCTCGAGCGCGTGCTGACGCTGGCCGGCGATCTCAGCGAGGAAGCGACCGTGAGCAGGCTCGCCGACGCCGCCTTCGCCCGCTTCGGTGCCGTGCACCTGCTGTGCAACAACGCCGGCGTCGCCCTGACGCGGCTGGTGCGCGAAATGACGACGGCCGACTGGGAATGGGTGCTCGGCGCCAACCTGTGGAGCGTTATCTTCGGCGTGCAGCATTTCCTGCCGCGCCTGCTGGCGCAGGCCGAACCCAGCCACATCGTGAATACCGCCTCGGTCGCCGGCCTGCTCTCGCCACCGGCAGCGGCGGCCTATAACGTCAGCAAGCACGGCGTGGTCACACTTTCGGAAACCCTGTTCCACGAACTGCGCGCCGAGCATGCGCGCGTCGGCGTCTCGGTGCTCTGCCCGGCCTGGGTCAAGACCGGCATCAACCAGGCCCAGCGCAACCGCCCCGCGCGCTACGGCGCGGCAGGCGCTGCCGGCGAGTTCTCCGCGGCCCAGGAAAAGCAGATCGCCCATGCGCTCGACGCCGGGCGCCTTAGCGCCGACGACATCGCCAACGCGGTATTCGATGCCGTCGCCGAGAAGCGCTTCTACGTCATCCCGCACAAGCGCATCAATCAGGTCGTGCGCCAGCGCTTCGACGACATTCTCGCCGCGCGCAATCCGGGCGACAGTCCTAGCTGAGGAAGCTGGCCCAGCTCCCCGGCTCGCCCACCGACAGCGGCTCGTAGCCCGGCATCGCCAGCAGGCGGTTGCGGAAAGTATCGCCCTGCACGCGGCGCACGAAGGACTTCCCCTCGGGGCTTGTGGCGATCGCGGTGGTCATCGCGAAACCGTAGCGTTCCACCACCAGCGGTACGAAGCCGAGGTCGTAGCGCGCTGCCGCGGCCTCGATGCCGAAGCCGGCATCGGCCTGGCCCGTGGCCACTCCCGCAGCCACGGCTTCGTGCGTGAACTCCTCGTGCGCATAACCGGCGATGCCCTCCGGCCGCAGCCTGGCCGCCGCGAGCAGCTCGTCGATCAGGTGGCGGGTGCCGGAGCCGCGCTGGCGATTGACCATGCGCAGGCCGCGGCGGGAAATATCGGCGAGGCTGGCGAGGCGGTGCGGATTGCCGCGCGCAACGATCAGGCCCTGTCGGCGGCGCATCACGGGCAGGCAGACATGGCGCGCCGGGTCGAGCCATCGCCCCAGCCAGTCCCGCAGCCGCACCGCGCTCCATGACTCCGGCGCATGGAAGCCGGCAATCTCGCAGTCGTCGCGCCCCAGCCCCGCGAGCGCCTCTTCGCTGCCGCGCCAGACCAGTTCGAAGCGGATTCGGCGTCCGTGCTCGACCCAGTCCGCCAGCACGAGGTCGTGACTCGCCGCGAGGCGCAGTCGCTCAGGCATCACGCGCACCACCGGCGCCAGCAACGACTCGAGTTGGCGATTCCACGGAGCATGCAGCGGCTCGAGCGCACCGCGCGCCTCGGTGTCGAGCTTCACCAGAGCGGTGCCGAATTCGGTCAGGCGCGTACCGCGGCCGCGCTCCATGACCACCAGCGAGGCGCCCAGCGCCTGCTCGCAGTCGCGCAACAATCCCCATGCCGAGCGGTAGGACATCCCGGCCTGCCTGGCCGCCGTGCCGAGCGCTCCCCCGCCCTCCAGCGCACCGAGCAGATGCAGCAGCCGCGAGGTATCCACATCGCGCAGCGCCGGGCCGAAATCCCAATTCCAGCGCAGGCGCGGACTTGGCGGACTAGTTGCAGATCCCGACATATTTGACCTGTCAAAAGACTACTTTAACCTGTTTCGGCTTATGCAAGTCCTTTCATAACCTGCCGGCATGAACACCCTCGGCGACTCCTTTCTTACCGCCTGGCAGCTGCTGGCCGGCGCCGACGCCAGGCTGGCCGGCATCGTCCTCCTCAGCCTGGGCGTCAGCCTGACCGCAACGCTCATCGCCTGCGTCGCCGGCATGCCGCTGGGCGCCCTGCTCGCCGTCGGCCGGTTCCCCGGCCGACGCGTGTTGGTCGTTCTGTTCAACGGCCTCATGGGCCTGCCGCCCGTCGTCGTCGGCCTGCTGGTCTACCTGCTGCTGTCGCGCGCCGGCCCCCTGGGATCGCTCGGCCTGCTGTTTTCGCCGACCGCGATGGTCATCGCACAAGCGATCCTGGTCACACCCATCGTCGCCGCGCTGACGCGTCAGGTCGTCGCCGATGCCTGGACCGAGTACCGCGAGCAGCTGCGCTCGCTGGGTGCCACGCGCACGCGTGCCGCGGCGACCCTGCTCTGGGACGGCCGCTTCTCGCTCACCACGGCGGGACTCGCCGGTTTCGGCCGCGCCATCGCCGAGGTCGGCGCGGTGATGATCGTCGGCGGCAACATCGACGGAGTCACGCGCGTGATGACGACCACCATCGCCCTCGAGACCAGCAAGGGCGACCTGCCGCTGGCACTGGCGCTCGGCTTCGTGCTGATCGGCGTGGTGCTGGCGATCAACGCCCTGGCCTACGCCCTGCGCGGGTGGGCGGAAAGGAGATGGGGGTGAGGACGCGGGGGCGATCCACATGAGCGCCTGGCTGACGACGTCCGGTCTCGGCCTTGTCGAGGGCGGCACCCGCATCGTCGAGGATGTATCGCTCGAGTTCGCCGCGGCGCGCAGCGTCGTGCTGGGCCCCAACGGCGCCGGCAAGAGCACGCTGCTGCGCCTGATCCACGGCCTGCTGCATCCGAGCGCCGGGCAATTGCGCTGGCCGCACCCTCTGACGCAGGCCATGGTGTTCCAGCGCCCCATCATGCTGCGCACCACGGCCCTGGCGAACGTGATGTACGGTCTCGGGCTCCAGGGCCACAGGGGTGCCGAAGCCGAGCGGCGCGCGCGCGCGGCGCTCGAGCACGTCGGCCTTGCCCATCTCGCACAGCGGCCCGCGCGCCTGCTCTCGGGCGGTGAGCAGCAGCGCGTCGCACTGGCGCGCGCCTGGGCGCTCGAACCGGAACTGCTGATCCTCGACGAACCGACCGCCAGTCTCGACCCGGCCAGCACGCGCGAGGTCGAACGCATCGTCGGCGAGATCGCCGCAGCGGGCGCACGCATCCTGATGACCACCCACAACCTCGGGCAGGCGCGGCGCATGGCCGACGAGATCATCTTCATCGACCACGGCCGCATCGTCGAACAAACACCGGCCGGCCGGTTCTTTTCCCAGCCGCAAACCGAAGCGGCACAACGCTTCCTGAAGGAGGAAACCCCATGATGAGCCGTCGCTTCTTTTGTTCCACGCTGGCCGCCGGCGCCCTGCTGGCCGCCACCGCCAGCCACGCCCAGGAACGCTTCATCACCGTGGCGTCGACCACCTCGACCGAGCAGTCCGGCCTGTTCGGCCACCTGCTGCCGGCCTTCGAGAAGGCCAGCGGCATCAAGGTGCGCGTCGTCGCCCTGGGCACCGGCCAGGCGCTCGACATGGCACGCCGCGGCGATGCCGACGTCGTTTTTGTGCACGACAAGGCCGCCGAGGAGAAGTTCGTCGCCGAAGGCTTCGGCGTCAAGCGCCAGGAGGTGATGTACAACGACTTCATCGTGGTCGGCCCCAAGGCCGATCCGGCCAAGGCGCATGGCCGCGACATCCTCGAAGGCCTGCGTCGCATCGAGGCGACGAAGGCGCCCTTCGTTTCGCGCGGCGACAAGAGCGGCACCCATGCCGCCGAACTGCGCTACTGGAAGGCGGCCGGCGTCGACCTCGACGTGAAGAAAGGTGCCTGGTACCGCGACACCGGTTCCGGCATGGGCCCGGCGCTCAACACCGCGGCTTCGATGAACGCCTACATCCTCGCCGACCGCGGAACCTGGCTCAGCTTCAAGAACCGCGGCGAGCTGGGCATCGTCATCGAGGGAGACACCAAGCTCTTCAACCAGTACGGCGTGATCCTGGTCAATCCGGCCAAGCACCCGCACGTGAAGCAGGCCGACGGCCAGAAGTTCATCGATTGGGTGGTCTCGGGCGAAGGTCAGAAATCCATTGCCGACTACAAGATCGGCGGCGAGCAGCTGTTCTTCCCCAATGCGGCGAAGTGAGGAGACACGAGCGATGCGACGCACATTGATCAAGCTCGGCCTAGGCTTCGCGTTGTTCGCCGCACTGCCTGCCGCTCAGCTCGCCTTGGCGGCCGACGAAACCGGCGCCACCTACGGCAGCGGCAGGAACCGCTTTTCGCTCGCCACCGGCAGCCCCGGCGAACTGGGCCTGCTCAAGCTGCTGGCCGAGGAATTCGCCCGCCAGGCCGACGCCCAGATGGTCTGGGTCAAGGCCGGCACCGGCGTCTCGCTCAAGCTGCTGCAGGACAAGAAGGTCGACATGGCCATGGTGCATGCCCCGGCCCAGGTCGAGAAGGCACTCAAGGACGGCTGGGCCACGGGCAAGACGCTGATCGGCTCCAACGAGTTCTACATCGTCGGGCCGAAGAGCGACCCCGCGAACATCGCCAGCGCGGAAAGCGCGGCGGACGCCTACCAGCGCATCGCCAAGGCCGGCGCACCCTTCGTCTCGCGCGGCGACAACTCGGGCACGCACCAGAAGGAAATGCAGGTCTGGCAAAAGGCCGGCATCCAGCCCGCCGGCGCCTGGTATATCGTCACCAAGGACTTCATGACCGCCAGCCTCAAGCGAGCCAATGCCGAGAAGGCCTACTTCATGAGCGACTCGTCGACCTGGATCATGGAGAAGGGTGTCGCGCCCGACCTGGCGATCCTCTTCCGCGGCGACAAGTTCCTGGTGAACACCTACCACGCGCTGACGGCACCACCCGGCGCCACCCCCGGTCGCGACACGGCGGAGAAATTCGTCGCCTTCGTCGCCTCGCCCGCCGGCCAGAAGATCATCGCCGATTACGGCCGCGACCGCTTCGGCGAAGGCCTCTACAACGACGAAGCCTACGCACGGCAGTACGAAAAGTAGGCAAAGGCCATAGACCAACCCCAAAGACAGAGAGGAAGCACGTGATCGACAGGGACAGTTTTTACATCGACGGCCGGTGGGTCGCCGCGGCCGGCAGCGGCCGCATCGAAGTCCATTCGCCGACTGACGGCGCGGTGCTGGCACGCGTCCCGCAGGGCACGGTGGAAGATGCGGAGCGGGCGGTATCCGCCGCCCGCCGCGCCTTCGATGGCTGGGCGGCCACGCCGCCGGCGCGGCGCGCAGAACTGCTGAAGAAGATCCAGGACGGGCTCAAGGCGCGCACCGACGAGATCGCGCGCACCATCACGCTCGAGATGGGCATGCCCTACAAGCTGTCGCAGCGCATCCAGGTCGGCTCGCCCACCGCGACCTTCGGCATGTATGCGCGCATGCTCGGCGACTTCGCCTTCGAGGAACGCGTCGGCCACTCGAAGGTGCTGCGCGAGCCGGCCGGCGTGGTTGTCGCCATCACGCCCTGGAACTACCCGCTGCACCAGATCGCCGCCAAGGTGGCCTATGCCATGGCGGCAGGATGCACCGTGGTGCTCAAGCCGAGCGAGCTGGCGCCGGTCGACGCGTTCATCCTCACGTCCATCATCGATGAGGTCGGGTTGCCTCCCGGCGTGTTCAACCTCGTCACCGGCTTCGGTCCCGAAGTGGGCGAGGCCCTGGTCACCCATCCGCAAGTGGATATGGTTTCCTTCACCGGCTCGACCAACGCCGGCAAGCGTATTTCGCAGGTCGCCGCCAACACGGTGAAGCGAGTCGCGCTGGAACTGGGCGGCAAGTCGGCCGGCATCGTGCTCGACGACGCCGACTTTGCCGTGGCCGTCGCCGGCGTGGTCGGCAACTGCTACCTCAACGCCGGCCAGACCTGCACGGCGCAGACGCGGCTGCTGGTGCCTAAGGCGCGTTACGACGAAGCAGCGGCGATCGCCGTGGCTGCGGCGCAGCGATTTCGCGTCGGCGATCCGATGGCGCCCGAGACCACGCTGGGCCCTCTCGCCTCGAAGATGCAGCAGGAGCGCGTGCGCGAGTACATCGCCAGGGGCATCGCCGGCGGCGCGGAACTCCTCTCCGGTGGCGCCGAACTGCCGGCAGGCGTCCCGGTCGGTGGCTACTACGTGCAGCCGACGGTGTTCGGTCGCGTCGACCCGAAGGCGGTGATCGCCCAGGAGGAAATCTTCGGCCCGGTGCTCTCCATCATCGCCTATGCCGACGAGGACGACGCGGTGCGCCTCGCCAACGACTCGATCTACGGCCTTTCCGGGGGCGTCTGGTCGGCCACCGACGAGCACGCGGAAGCCGTGGCGCGCCGGTTGCGCACCGGGCAGGTCGAGATCAACGGCGGGCCGTTCAACATCTACGCGCCCTTCGGCGGCTACAAGCAGTCCGGCAACGGGCGCGAGCTCGGCAAGTACGGGCTCGAGGACTTCCTCGAGTTCAAGTCGCTGCAGTTCAGGCCGCCGCCCAAGGCGGCATAGGAATGGCAGTACAGCGACGGCGGGTCTGGTTCAAATACATGCAGCGCGTGAATCGTGCACTGGCAGATAGATCCGGCATGAAAAAATCTGCCGAATCAGGGTCACATCGACTTCAGGATGTCCCTTTTCTTGGCTTCGAATTCTTCTTTTGTGATTACGCCATCTTTGGCCAAGTTTTTCAGTTCACGAAGACGACGACTCGCGTCGCTTTCACTTGGTTGTGAGGTCGCCAGTGCTGCTGCAGATCCCACTCGCTGAGCGCTTCGTACTACAACCGACGATTTGGTCTCCGCACCGACGTGGGGTTCTGGTGCAGCGGGGGATGCGATCTTGGACTCGGTCGGCGAACTTGGTACCCCCTTGCCAAGCCTGCCCAGTTGAACCGCCGCATCGCGGGATCCCAGTTCAGAGGCCTTGGCAAAATACTCCGCAGCCTTGTCCTTGTCCTTGCTCGTTCCCGTCCCGTTTAGGTGCGCAAAAGCCAAACCCATCAAAGCTGGCGGATAGTTGATTTCCGCTGCCTCGCGATACAGCGAGAATGCCAGGTCCACGTTGCGACTGACACCAATTCCATTTGCGTACATGGATGCAAGGTGAACTCTTGCGGGTATCGAGCCGCTATCGGCATAGCGCTTGGTCTTCTCGAACGCCTTGGCAAGCAAATCCGACACCTCGGCTTGGTTACCCGTGGGATCTGACTTGATCGCAATTCCCAACCCGGCATAGGCTAGGGGATAGTCATCGGACAGCGCATCACGCATTCGTCGCATACCATCGTGCGTGTCCTGCTCGATTTCGCGGCCGGAGAGCTTAATCGCTGCGATTTCCGCCAAGGCGGCACGATCTCCGCGATCCGCAGCAAGCTGGAACAAGGCTAGCGCGACCTGCGGGTCTTTAGGCAGTTCATCGCCCTTCAAGATGCGCAAGCCTAGCTGGCCAATGGCAAGTGTCGATCCCATCTTGGCAGCAGCAAACAAGAGTTTGAATGCGCGCGGCGAATCCTTCGAAACCCCAAGTCCTTCGCCGATCAGGTACCCTCCCATTGCCGACGCCGCTGCTGAAGGATTCTTCTTAAGCTCCTTGTTGATCAGATCCGCCGCTTCG
>CAYTFA010000058.1:0-8698 GCA_964436755.1 uncultured Rhodocyclaceae bacterium
CCAGCAGACCGACATCTATTCGCTCGGCGTCGTCATGTACCAGTTGCTCACCGGACGCCTGCCGTTCCAGTCGACCTCCAACTACGGGATGATCTACCAGATCTGCAACGCCGATCCACCACCGCCCTCGACGCTGCGCACCGACATACCGCCCGGGCTCGACGCCGTCGTCGCGCGCGCGATGCAGAAGGAACTGGAGGCGCGCTACCTGAGCTGGGAGGATTTCTCGCACGACCTCGCCCAGTCCTTCCGCAACAAGCAGATCTCCGCCCAGCGCCAGGCCTTCCCCGACAGCGAGAAGTTCGAGGCGCTGCGCGCCCTGCCCTTCTTCACCGAGTTCTCCGACGTCCATCTGTGGGAGGTGGTGCGCTTCTCGCGCTGGGAGGAGGTGGCCCCCGGCACACTGATAATGAAGGACGGTGAGCGCGGCGACTTCTTCGCCTTCGTGCTCGACGGCGAACTCACCGTGACCAAGATCGGCCATGCGCTGGGCACGCTGGCCGCAGGGGAATGCTTCGGCGAGATGGCGATCATCCGCCGCGGCGACCACACCCGTGGCGCCGACGTCGTGGCGGAAACCGCGACCCGCGTCGTCAAAATCTCGGCACAGGCCCTGCAGCACGCCTCCGAGGCCTGCCGCATGTATTTCTACCAGGGCTTCCTCGACGTGATCGCCGGGCGACTGGCCGACGCCAACGCCCGCCTCGCCGCGCTGTGACGCCCGCCACCGCCGCGGCCATAGGCGCGGCGATCGAAGCCGCAAGCGGCCGCCCTTTCGTCGTGGCATCGTCACGGCCGGTCGGTGGCGGGTCCATCCATCGCAGCTGCGAAGTCTCCGATGGACGCACGCGCTACTTCGTCAAACTGAATGACCCCGCCGCCGCGGCGATGTTCGCCGCCGAGGCCGATGGCCTGCACGCGCTGGCCTCTACCGCCGCAATCCGCACGCCCGCTGTCGTGGCGTCCGGCACGTCGGCCGACGCCGCCTTCCTGGTCCTCGAGCACATCGAGTTGCACGGGCTCGATGCGAATGCCGGCAGCCGGCTCGGGGCCGCGTTGGCCCGGTTGCATCGCGTCACCGGTGACCGCTACGGCTGGCACGCCGACAACTTCATCGGCGCCACGCCTCAGCACAACGCCTTCCACCATGACTGGCCCTGGTTTTTCGGCGCGCGGCGCTTGCGTCCGCAACTGGACATGGCGCGGCGCAACGGCATGGACAAGGCACTCGCCGCCCGCGGCGAGGCCATCGTCGAACGCGTCGGCGCGCTGTTCCTCGAATACCGCCCGGCGCCGAGCCTGCTGCACGGCGACCTCTGGTCGGGCAACGCCGCCAGCGACGCGAGCGGGGCGCCGGTTATCTTCGATCCGGCCTGCCACTACGGCGACCGCGAGGCGGATCTCGCCATGGCAGAGCTTTTCGGCGGCTTTCCCTTGAGCTTCTATGCCGCCTATCGCGCCGCCTGGCCGCTCGACCCGGGCTACGAGACGCGCAAGCCGCTCTACAACCTCTACCACGTGCTCAACCACTTCAATCTGTTCGGCGGTGCCTACCTGGGGCAGGCCCGCCGCATGATCGAGGGTCTCGACGCGTCACTGCGACGCTAGGGCGCGCCGCAGGTGCTGCACGCGACCGCTCAGCCGGCCTTGAGCACCGGCTCGAGCTGCTTCTGCAGTTCGCCGGACTGGTACATCTCCATCATGATGTCGCTGCCGCCGACAAACTCGCCCTGGATGTAGAGCTGGGGCACGGTCGGCCAGTTGGCGTAGTCCTTCACGCCCTGGCGCACGTCCGGATCGGCGAGTACATCCACCGAGACGAAGTCCTTCACGCCGCAGGCATTGAGGATCTGCACCGCGCGCGCAGAGAAGCCGCACTGCGGCGCCTTCGCCGTTCCCTTCATGTAGAGCACGACCGGGTTGCCGCTCACCGTCTGGTGGATCTTTTCCTTGATATCCATGGTAATCTCTAATAGTTGAGTAAAAAACTCGGGATATTGTAGCCAGTGCGCCGGCTTCGGGTCAAGCGCGCCGTCTGCGTCGTTTGGCAACTCGCCTGACGTAAGGTTCCGCGGCTCGCACCGTCTAAGCCGAACATCGTTTGCATTCCGGAGTCGCCATGCTGATCCGTCGTCCCGCCGACATCGCCCCGTCCGAGATCACGCCGCACGCCTTGTTCCGGCGGCGGCGCGAGTTCCTCCGCCTATCCGCCGGCGTCGCACTGGCCGGCCTGGTGCCGGCCTCGCAGGCCAAGCTTCCGCCAGCACGACCCAGCCTGTACTCGACCGACGAAACGCTTACCCCGCTGCGCCATGTCGCCGGCTACAACAACTTCACCGAGTTCGGCTTCGACAAGGAAAGCCCGTCACGCAACGCCCCCGCGCTGCGCGTGCGGCCCTGGACGCTGACCATCGACGGCCTGGTCAGGCAGCCGAAGACCCTGGACATCGAGGACATCCTCAAGCTGGCGCCGCTCGAGGAGCGCATCTATCGCCTGCGCTGCGTCGAGGGCTGGAGCATGGTGATTCCCTGGATCGGCCTGCCCATGGCGACACTGCTCAAGCAGGTCGAGCCGCTCGGCAGTGCCCGCTACGTCGAATTCGTCTCCGCCGTGCAACCGGACACCATGACCACGGTGCACAGCCGCGTGCTCGACTGGCCTTACCTCGAAGGGCTGCGCATGGATGAGGCGATGCATCCGCTGACGATCATGGCGGTCGGCCTCTACGGCGACGTCCTGCCCAACCAGAACGGCGCCCCGCTGCGCCTCGTCGTGCCCTGGAAATACGGCTTCAAGAGCGGCAAATCCATCGTACGCATTCGCCTCGTCGACCAGGAACCGCAGACAACCTGGATGCGGACGGCGCCCGACGAATACGGCTTTTACTCCAACGTCAATCCGGACGTGGACCACCGCCGCTGGAGCCAGGGCAGCGAACGGCGCATCGGCGAGTTCTTCAAGCGCAAGACGCTGATGTTCAACGGTTACGCCGACCAGGTGGGGCAGCTCTATACCGGCATGGACCTGCGGAGGCACTTTTGAATCCCGCCTGGCTCAAGCCCCCGCTGTTCCTGCTGTGCCTGGCGCCGCTCGCCTATTACGCGTGGGGCGTGCAGGCCGACACGCTGGGTGCCAACCCGGTCGAAGCCGTCACGCGCGGGCTGGGCACCTGGGCACTCAACCTCCTGCTCGCCACCTTGAGCGTGACGCCGCTACGCAAGATTCTCGGCTGGCAATGGCTGCTCCGCCTGCGGCGCATGCTCGGCCTTTTCGTCTTCTTCTATGCGTCGCTGCACCTTGCAACCTACCTCTGGCTCGACCAGAGCCTGGACTGGCCGGCAATCGCCCGCGACATCCTCAAGCGGCCCTTCATCACCGTTGGGATGGTCTGCTTTGCCTTGCTCGTGCCGCTGGCGGCGACCTCGAATTCCCTGGCCCTGCGTCGGCTTGGCGGTCGCCGCTGGCAGGAACTGCACCGCACCGTCTATGCGATTGCCATCCTGGCGGTGCTGCACTACGCCTGGATGGTCAAGGCCGACATCCGCACGCCCCTGCTTTATGCGCTGGCCGTAGCCGGCCTGCTCGGGGCACGCGCCGCATGGCGCCTGCAGGAACGGCAGCGCCAGCTCGCCGGTGCCTACGCACGCAAGCCGCCGCGCCGCATCGTACCGATCGCTCTCAGGAAATAGGCTTGCGCAGGCGGATCAGGCGGAACCAGTCGCCCGCCAGCGCAGGTTCGTCGACCTCGACCTCCAATCCGCGCACGGACGCCAGGACGTCCTCGAACACCACGTCGAGGCGGGTGGCGACATGGCGCGTCAGCGGCGTCAGGGCGCGCCGCCATCCTCCCTCGCCGCGACGCAGGAACTTGTCGAACACCAGCAGCTCGCCACCGGGACGCACCACACGCGCCGCCTCGCCCAGGCACAACGCCGGCGTCGGCACCACGGCAAGGATCAGATGCAGGACGACGGCGTCGAAGCTCGCATCGGCAAACGGCAGCCTCTGCGCGTCGCCACGCAGGGGGCGGAAGTCCAGCGGCGCCGCGCGCGGCAAGGCGCGCGCCAGCATTTCCGTGGTCAGGTCGAGCCCGACATAGCGGTGGCCCGCAGGCAGGTGCGGCAGGTCGAGGCCGGTGCCGACCCCGAGCAGCAGCACGTCGCGGCCGGCGCTTCCGTGCAGGGTTGACAGGCTGCGGCGCCGTGCCGCATCGGTCGCGCCCCGCAGGAAGACGTCGTAGAAGGGCGCGGCGAAACGGTAGCTGTGGCGAAGGAAGCGGCTCACGAAATGCCGCCGCGACGGCTAGTGCAGCACGCGCGGCATCGAGAGGACGAACTCGGCGATGGGCGCCTCGAACTGGACGCCATCCTCGGCGGTCATCTGGTAGCTGCCCTTCATGGTGCCCACCGGCGTGCCCAACTGGCACCCGCTCGTGTACTCGAAGCTCTGGCCGGGCGCCAGCAGCGGCTGGTGGCCGACGACACCAAGGCCGCGCACCTCCTGCACGTCGCCCTTGCCATCGGTAATGACCCAGTGGCGCGAGATCAACTGTGCGGCCACGTTGCCGGTGTTGCGAATCTCGACGGTATAGGCAAACACGTGGCGGTCGATCGCCGGGTCCGACTGCTCGGCGATGTACTGGGGCGTCACCGCCACCGCGATCTCGTATCTCTTGGCTTCGGCCATGGGCCGGCATTCAACACCAATTCCCGGTCGGGGGCAAGAAACCGTCTCCGCGACCGGCTGCATGCCGTTCGCGTCCTTGACCATCGGGCCCGATTCCGCGACACTTCCGCCATGCGATTCAACCTGCGCCCAATCAACGTAGCGGACGCCTGCTGATGAAATCCTTCGATTCGGGTGCCGGCGCATCCCGCTTCTACGATCGCCTGCGCAACGCCGGCATCGAACCGGACGACAGCGAGGAGGTCCGCCTCAACAAGTCGCTGCTGATGCTCGCCACCGGACTGGTCAGCGTGGCGATCATGATCTGGGTCACGATCTACTCGATCCTCGGCCCGCAGTTTTCGGCGACGATCCCGTTCTCCTTCCAGCTCCTGCTGGCGGGGAACATGCTGCTCTACATCAAGACGCGCAACTTCGAGTTCTTTCGCGTCACACAGCTCGGCCTCTTCCTGTTCCTCCCCTTCATCGCGCTGTGGACCGGCGGCACCATCATTTCCACCAGCGGTGTGATGCTGTGGGCGCTGCTCGCCCCGGTCGGCGCCATCCTCTGCATCGGCGTCAACCAGTCGGTCGGCTGGTTCATTGCGTGGGTTACGCTGACGGCGCTGTCGGGCGCCGCCGACTTCTACCTGGCCGACACGGCGCTCGGTGCGAAGTCGAACGTGCCCGTCAAGACGACGATCTTCTTCTTTGCCCTCAACTTCATTTCGGTGTCGTCCATCATTTATGCGCTGCTGCGCATGTCGATCGCCGAGAAGCGCAAGTTCCAGCAGAGCCTCGAGGTCGCCCACCAGCAGTTGCGCGTCGAGCAGGAGCGCTCCGAGAAGCTGCTGCTCAACATCCTGCCGGGCCCGGTCGCCGAACGCCTGAAGAGCTCCAACAAGACCATCGCCGACGGCTTTGCCGACGTCACCGTGATGTTCGCCGACATCGTCAACTTCACCCAGGTGGCGGCCAACATGTCGCCCTCCCAGGTTTTCACCATGCTCAACCGGATCTTCTCGGCGTTCGACGAACTGGCCGAGCAGTACGGCCTGGAGAAGATCAAGACCATCGGCGATGCCTACATGGTCGCCGGCGGCCTCAACGAGGACATTCCCGAGTACTCGGCGGCCGTCGCCGACATGGCAGTGGCGATGCGCGACCTGTTGCGCCGCGACTTCGCGGTAAATGCGGCGCATCTGGAAATCCGCATCGGCATCGGCACCGGGCCCATCGTCGCCGGCGTGCTGGGAAAGAAGAAATTCATCTATGACCTGTGGGGCGACACGGTCAACATCGCCAGCCGCATCACCTCGGAAGGCGTTCCCGGCATGATCCAGTGCGACGTGACCACCTACCACCGCCTCGCCGGCAGCTTCGACTTCCACGAACCGCAGACGATCTACCTCAAGGGCAAGGGAAACATGACCGTCTACCGGCTGATCGGCCGCGCCGGTCAGCAACCGGTTCAGGACGAAATCTAGGCCGCGCGCCCAAGCCGGAAGCAGACGCGCCCGGCCCTGTTCTCCGCAAGTTCAAGGCGATAGCCGGCCGCCCGCGCATGGCGTGCGGCCTGGTAGAGGCCGATGCCGTAGCCGCTCTCCGATGCGACCGGCCCCAGGAAGAGCCCTGCGGCAGTCTCATCGCCCATCGCGGCCCCGCTGTCGCAGACCGTGAGTTCGAAGCCGACCTCGTTGCGCGCCAGCGTTACCTCCACCTGCAGACCTGGTTCGCGCAGGTGCTTCTCTGCAGCATTGCGTATAAGGTTTTCCGCAACCCCGGAAAACACTTCGGCGGGAATGTCGCCGTGCAGGTCAGGATCGGCGCGAAACGTCATCCAGTGCAGGGCCGCCATGCGGCGGCGCAGATCCTGCCACCAGTCGGCCGCCGCCATCCAGCGTGCGGCCGGGATGTCCTGCGGCGCGTTGAGGCGTGACAGGGTTTCCGCCAGCCGCTCGCCGATGGCGGGCAGTTGCCGGCGCAGCAGCGACTGGTACTCGGGCGACGCGGCCGCGGCCGGCTCGGCCCCGGCCTGGCACAGCGCGTTCAGCGACTGCAGCAGGTTCTTGACGTCGTGGGTGAGGCGGGATCCGGTCTCGTGGATGGCCTGCATGTAGGAGAGCTGCTTGAGTGCACGGTTGCGCTGCTTGTCGGCGTGGAACTGCGCCAGCAGTTGCGCGAGCAGATTGCAGTGCCACACCAGGGTCGGCGAGAGCGCGTTCAGCGTGTACAGCACGAGCACCAGGCCGCCGTGGCTGAACTCCCAGCGCCGCCCTTCGCTGGAGCCGAAGCGGCCGCGCGCCGTGCCGGTGATCCACTCGCCGCCGATCACCCAGGGCAGCCGGCGGGCGATCTCGGCGCAGGCCTCTTCGAGGAAAACGCGTGGATCCTCCTCGCGCAGCGCCAGGTGGGTCAGTGCCTGCAGCCACTGTTCGATCGGCAGCCCGATCGACATCAGGTAGCGCGAGAACAATCCCCCCATGCCGGCGAAGCCGCCGTGCGGGTTCCAGGCCAGGCCCAGCAGCAATAGCATCGTGCCCGTCACCATCAGCGTTTGGAGCAGGGCTTCGACGTAGCCCACGTCGCGCAGCAGCATCGCCGCCAGGGTTCCCAGCAGCAGGACCGCCAGCAGGAGGAAGACGAACAGGCTGTACAGGAAGTCGACCACCTCGCGCCCGTCGTCCGCCTCGCGCCAACCGGGCAGTAGCGCCATGACGAGCAGCAGCAGCGGCAGCAGCACGATGCCCATCTCGTGGATCACCGGCGGCGGCCTCACCACCGGCACGGCCAGGGGCGCGGCCAGCAGCAGCAGCGCGGCGACCAGAAAGCCGAGCGCCAGCAGGTAGAACAAGCGCGGCGCACGTGCGCCGAACAACAGCACCTTGCCGCCGACCACGCCCGCCAGCGTGGTGATCCAGACCGCAATCATCCAGCCGCGCAGGAACAGGCCGACCAGCAGCAGCACGGCGGCCAGTACGAACAAGGCCAGTACGGACACGCGCCGATCGGCATGCACGAAAGGCTGCCAGAGCAGGAACAGGCCCAGATGCACGACGACGAGCGTGCGTCCCATCGGCGTGTCGGGTCCGATCACGAGGACGCCGTACAGCGCCGCGAGCAGCGCGAGCAGCAGCGCACGGCGCAGAGTCGGCAGCCTCTGTGCCAGGGCGGCGGCGGTAGTGGAAGGTGTCGTCAACGGATGGCGGGTTGCTGAGTCGTCGAAATCTTTGCGAGCACTGCGGCCGATTCTAGCCAGAGGGCACCGCCGTCACTCTGCCCGTTTTCGGACGAAACTGTCGAAATTTCGACAACTGAACCGTGATGCATATTCGGAAAATTGTTTTATCTCATTGAAAACACATGCTACTGAACCTGTGGCACAATAAGTGCTAATAATTCAGCAGCCTGAATCTACCCGGGGAGACCCTCATGAAAAGCAGACAATCCGGCTTCACCCTCGTCGAAATCGCCATCGTGCTCGTCATCATCGGCCTGCTGCTCGGCGGCGTGCTGAAGGGCCAGGAACTGATCAACAGCGCCAAGGTCAAGAACATGGCCAGCGACTTCCGCAACATCTCGACCTTCGTCTATGCCTACCAGGACAAGTACCGGGCGCTGCCGGGGGACGACCAGGCCGCCGTGAATCATCTCGGCGCCACGGCCACCCCGGCGACCACGCCGGCGGGCGCCACCATCGGAAATGCCCGCATCAACGGCGACTGGAATTCCGGGACCCGCACCGACGAGTCCGTGCTGTTCTGGCAGCACGTCCGCCTGGCGGGGCTCGCGACGGGTACGACGGTCGTGCCGGCGGGAGCCGTCACGCTCCAGGAGGAGTACACGCCCAAGAATGCCGACGGCGGCCGCCTCGGCGTCACGGGCGACAACGTATTCACGGGCGCGCCGGCCTGGACGGCGAACTTCTTCGTCTGTTCGGCGAACATCCAGGGCCGCTTCGCGCGGCAGTTGGATACCATGATCGACGACGGCAACACGACCACGGGCACCGTACGCGTCATCTGCCAGAAC
>CAYTFA010000059.1:0-8599 GCA_964436755.1 uncultured Rhodocyclaceae bacterium
CGATGCGTGCCGATTCCCCGCTCTCCGCGGCTTCGGCCAGCGCCAGCAGTTCTCCGAGTTTGCCGGTGCGGCGCAACAGGGCATCGGTGACGTCACCGATCAGGTTCAAGGGTCCGACGATATCTGCCAGCGGATTGCCGAACAGCCGGTCGAGCAGGGAGAACATGCCCACCATGAAGGCTTCGTCCTGCACCGCGCGGTCGCGCCGCGCCACTTTGCAAACGCCTTCCATCAGCGCCGCGCGATACGCTGCGCGAGCCAGCAGCGCACTCGAACCCGCCGCAGCGGAGCGGCTTGCATACAGCAGAAGCTGGAGCCAGCGTTGCAACTGGCGGCGGCCGAGCAGGGTGATTGCATGGGCAAAGCTGTTGATGCGGGTGCCGGGCCCGTAGGCGACGGAATTGACCAGGCGCAACAGCTGGATCGAAAGCTGAGGATCCTGTTTCAGCGTCGACTCGAGGTCGCGCGTTTCGGCGTCGCCGGCGACCTGGTTGAGCAGCTTCAGCAGGATGGCCTGGCCCGGCCCGCCGCTGCTCGCGACGGGCGTCCCCCCGCTCCACGGCGGCATTCCAGCTTCGTCGCGCAACACCAGTCCGGCGGGCAGGGCCGAGGCATCAAGCAGGGCCAGCACCGGTGCCGGCAGCAGGCAGGGCAGTTGGCCCGCAGCCTCGGCGAGACCGAACTCGCCGAAAACGCGCTGCATCGCGGCTGCGTCCGTGCCGGCCGCGCAGGCAATGCGCACCGCGGCCCACGACGACCCGGGACCGTCGACGGGCTGCAGCATGATCAGCGGGAAGTCGTCTTGGCTCATTGGTGTTCAACGGCGATGATGGGGCGAAACAGCCGCCGAGGCAAGTGCAGCCTGCCGGGGGTGGCGGCGATCGTCTGCGTCAGGCCGGGTGGCGGAAGGCACCGGCTTCGGTAACCGTCGCATCGAGGCGAATGTCGTGTGCCTGGGGGCGAACGTCGGCACAGCGGGCAACTTCGAAGCCGACGCCGATGGCCAGCGGGCGCGGTGCCAGCGACGCCAGGGTGCGATCGAAGTAGCCCCCGCCGTAGCCGAGGCGGAAGCCGTTCGGGTCGAAGGCAACCAGGGGCAGCAACACCACCGTCGGTACGGCGTCACCACTACCTAGGGGAATCGGGATGCCATGGCGGTCGACCGTCATCGCAGATGCAGGCGTCCATGTACGAAAGTGCATTGCCGCGCCCTCGGCCACGACCACGGGCATCGCCGCTGCCCATCCCGCGTCGAGCAGCCTGGCAACGAGCGGGCGCGCGTCGAACTCGTTGCGTACCGGCGAGCAGAAGGCCAGCACGCCGGGCGGCAGCGGAGCGAGCAGGCCGGCCAGATGCTCTTCGACCGACGCGGCAGCGGCGGCCAGCGCCGAGGTGCCGAGCGCCAGCCGGGCGGCCAGCTTTTCGCGTCGCAGCGTCGCGCGAAAAGCCAACGTTTCGCCGGCGTGCTCGCCGGACGGGGTCTGCGCGTTCATGTGCTAAGGTTAAATTGGGATAGTACGCATGAACTATAAGCGCAAATTTGACAGGGTTTTTCTGCTCGGCGTCCTTGGCGCCGCCGCGCTGACCGCGCTCGCGCTGCCGGCCTCGGCGTTGAGCGCAGGTACGCTCGACCGCGGCGACGCGGCCTTCCTGGCCGCGCGCGAGGCGTTCCGCAACGGCGAGCGAGTGCGTTTCGCGCGCCAGCTCGAGGTGCTCAAGGACCATCCTCTCCTGGCCTGGGCCGAGTACTGGCAGGCGCGGCAGCGCCTCGACGAAGGGGACTCCGGCGCTGCACGGGATTATCTCGATCGCTATCCGGGTGCCTACCTTTCCGAGAAGTTGCGCGCCGACTGGCTGCGGGTGCTGGGCAAGAACGGCGACTGGGAAAGCTTCCGCAACGAACTGGCACGGCTCGCCATGCCCGATGCCGAAGTTGGTTGTTATGCCGCCCAGGCCGCGCAGACACCCGACGTGGCGAAGCCGCTCTGGCTCAGCGGCCAGGACCTGCCGGCCAGTTGCGAGTTTCTGGCAAACCAGCTGGTCGACGCCGGCCGGCTCAGCGTGGAGGACGTCTGGCAGCGCGTGCGTCGCCTCTTCGAGGCCAAGCGCGTCGGCGCGGCACGCACGGCAGCGGGCTACCTGCCTGCCGTCGAGGGCTTCGACGGGCGCGGGCTGGAGTCGATCGCCCAATCTCCGGCGCGACACCTCGACAAGTTGCCGGCGCACTGGGCAGCGAAGCGCGGCGGACGCGAGGTGGCGCTGTTTGCGGTACAGCGTTTGGCACGTGCCGAACCGCAGGAAGCGGCGAAGCGGTTCGCGCGCATCGAAAGCCAGTTTCCGCCCGAAGAGCGTGCCTACGGCTGGGGCCAGATCGCCTGGCAGGCCGCCTTGCGCCATCTCCCGGACGCACTGGGCTGGTACGAAAAATCCGCCGGCACCCTACTCGGCGAGGAGCAACTGGCCTGGCACGCCCGTGCCGCGCTGCGCGCGCAGGACTGGGCTGCGTTGCGCCGCGCGATTGCCGCAATGCCGCCGGCCATGGCCGGGCAGCCGGACTGGACCTACTGGCTTGCGCGCGCGCTCGCAACCCAGGGCCGCCAGGAGGAAGCGCGACAGCAGTACCTGCGCATCGCCGGTCAGCCGAACTTCTACGGCAACCTGGCCGACGAGGAGCTCGGTCGCAGCGTCGAGGTGCCGCCGCGCGCCGCGCCGCCTACTGCCGACGAGCTCGCCGTGGCGGCGGCCAATCCCGGATTCCAGCGCGCGCTGGCGCTGTTCCGCGTCGACATGCGCACCGAGGGCGTGCGTGAATGGGTCTGGTCGCTGCGTGGCATGGACGACCGCGCCCTCCTGGCCGCCGCGGAGTTCGCCCGACGCAGCGAAGTCTGGGACCGCGCCATCAACACGGCCGACCGCACCCAGGTGCAGCACAACTACCAGCTTCGCTACATTGCGCCCTTCAGCGACCAGGTGCGTCCCAAGGCCGACCAGCTGGCGCTGGACAGCGGCTGGGTATACGGCCTGATGCGCCAGGAATCCCGCTTCGTCACCAACGCGAAGTCCTCGGTGGGCGCGCGGGGCCTCATGCAGTTGATGCCCGCTACCGCGAAATGGGTGGCCAAGAAGATCCAGCTCGCGAACTTCCAGCCCGCGCGCGTCGCCGACATGGACACCAACGTCACGCTGGGCACGAACTACCTGAAGATGGTGCTCGATTCGCTCGACAACCATCCGGTGCTGGCGTCCGCCGCCTACAACGCCGGCCCCGGGCGGGCGCGCCGCTGGCGCGCCGACCAGCCGCTCGAGGGGGCCATCTACGCGGAGACCATTCCCTTCAACGAGACGCGCGACTACGTCAAGAAGGTGATGAGCAACGCGCTGTATTACAAGACCCTGTTCGAGGGCAAGCCGCAGTCGCTCAAGGGCCTGCTCGGTGTCATCCGTGCCCGCGGCCAGGGCGAGAGCGGGGTCGAACTGCTGCCGTGACGAAACTGCTCGTCATTGGCGGCTCTGGGTTTGTCGGTACCGCCGTGGTGCGCGAGCTGGTCCGACGACCGGAGTTTGCGGAGTGCCGCCTGACCCTGCCGACGCGGCGCGAAGCCACCGCCAGGCATCTCGCCGTGCTGCCTACGGCACGCATTGTCGAGGCGGACGTGCACGACCCTGCGGTGCTCGGCCGCCTCGTCGCCGGCCAGGATGCCGTCATCAACCTGGTCGGCATCCTCAAGGGTGGGGAAGGCACGCCCTACGGCGGCGGCTTTGCCCGCGCACACGTCGAGCTTCCGCGCAGGATCGCGGCGGCGGCGCGTGCTGCCGGCGTGCGCCGGATGGTGCATGTCTCCGCACTCAAGGCCGCCGCCGATGCCCCCTCCGGCTACCTGCGGTCGAAGGCGGCAGGTGAAGCCGCGCTGCGCGAGGCCGGACTGGAACTGACGATCTTCCGCCCTTCGGTCATCTTCGGTGTGGGCGATTCCTTCCTGGGACTGTTCGCGCGCATGGCGCGGATTGCCCCGTTCTTCCCGCTGGCGTGTCCCCGCGCACGCTTCCAGCCGGTGTGGGTGGGCGACGTCGCGGCGGCGGTGGTCGAGAGCCTCCTGCGCGCAGAGAGCATCGGCGCCTGCTACGACCTGTGCGGACCGACGCAGTACGAACTGGCGCAGCTCGTGCGCTACGCGACGCGGGCGGCCGGGCGGCCACGGCCGGTGATCGGGCTGCCGGATGCCGTGGCCTGGCTGCAGGCCTGGGCCATGGAGTTCATCCCCGGCGGGCCGATGACGCGCGACAACATCCGTTCGATGCGCATCCCCAGCACGTGCGAGGCGGGATGTGCCCTGCCCTTCGGCCGGGTCGCGACCCCGCTCGAAGCGGTGGCTCCTGGATACCTGCGGGGCTGACGGCGGGATGAAGATCTACGCCGTCGGCGGCGCCGTGCGCGACGAGCTGCTCGGGCTGGAAGTCAAGGACCGGGACTGGGTCGTCGTCGGCGCAGCACCGGCCGACATGATTGCGCGCGGCTACACGCCCGTCGGGCGCGACTTTCCGGTGTTCCTCCACCCCCAATCGCACGAGGAATACGCCCTGGCACGCACGGAGCGCAAGACCGCGCCCGGTTATGCCGGATTTGCCTTTCACGCCGCTCCCGATGTCTCGCTCGAACAGGATCTCATGCGGCGCGACCTGACCATCAATGCCATCGCGCGTGATGAATCGGGGCAGCTGATCGACCCCTACGGCGGCCGCGCCGACCTCGTCGCCCATGTGCTGCGCCATGTCTCTCCCGCGTTCGCCGAGGACCCGGTGCGCATCCTGCGCGTGGCCCGTTTCGCGGCACGCTTTGCGGACTTCTCCGTCGCGCCGGAGACGATGGTGCTGATGCGCGAGATGGTGGACGCCGGCGAAGTGGACGCCCTGGTGGCGGAACGCGTCTGGCAGGAACTTGCGCGCGGACTCATGGAGGCAAGGCCATCGCGCCTGTTCGAAGTCCTGCGCGAATGCGGCGCGTTGCAGCGGCTGCTGCCCGAGCTCGATGCATTGTGGGGCGTACCGCAGCGCGCCGACTATCACCCCGAGGTCGATACCGGGGTGCACACCATGATGGTGATCGATCTTGCGGCGCGCCTCGACGCGCCGCTGGCGGCCCGCTTTGCCGCGTTGATGCACGACCTCGGCAAGGCGCGCACGCCTGCCGACCTGCTGCCCCGCCACCACGGCCACGAAGCGAAGGGCGTTGCCCTGGTGGAGGCGGTGTGCGAGCGCCTGCGCGTTCCGGTCGAATGCCGGGACGTGGCCCGGCTTGCCGCACGCTTCCACGGCGACATCCACCGTGCCATGGAACTGCGCGGCGACACCATGCTCGGCGTGCTCGAGCGCTGCGACGCCCTGCGGCGTCCGGAGCGCTTCGAACAGGTCCTGCTGGCCTGCGAGGCGGATTATCGCGGCCGGCGCGGATGGGAGGAGCGCGATTACGTGGCGGCAGGGGCATGGCACGCGGCGCTTGCGGCGGCGCGCGGCGTGGACGCCGGTTCCATCGCCGGCGCGCTTGCGGAGGAGGGACGCGGCAACCCGGTAGCCATTGCGCGTGCCGTAGCCGAGGCGCGCGTCGCCGCGATCCTTGCATCCCGCGCGCCGGCGCCGGCGCGGTAGAATCGCGGCAAGAAGAATTCCTAGCCCGGGTGAGCATTGCAATGCCGCGCCGGGCCCCTGTCCCCCGATGAATTCCCCCAGATCCGAACGCAACGAAATCCTCGTGCGCCTGCCGTCCGGCGCACCGCGCTACCGCCCGCTTCTCTTTGTCCATGGCGCCTACGCGGCGGCCTGGTGCTGGGAGGATCATTTCCTGCCTTTCTTCGCCGAGGCCGGTTACGCGTCCCACGCCCTCAGCCTCTCCGGGCATGGCGGGTCGCCCGGGCGCAAGCACCTCGACAGTTTCTCGATTGCCGACTACGTGCGCGACGTCGCCGCCGCCGCGGCTGAACTGCCGGTGCCGCCGGTGCTGATCGGGCACTCGATGGGCGGCTTCGTCGTGCAGAAATACCTCGAGGATCACGTCGCGCCAGGCGCCGTGCTGATGTGCGCAGTCCCCCCGCAGGGACTGATGTCGGCGGCGCTCGGCCTGATGTTCGCCAAGCCGGGCATGATGAGGGACCTCAACAACCTCATGCGCGGCGGCCGCAGTTCGCTGGAAACGCTGCGCGAGGCCCTGTTCGCCCAGCCGGTGGAGATCGACGACCTCAAGCGCTACTACCGCCTGTCGCAGTCGGAGTCGCACCGCGCGATCTGGGACATGTCGCTGTTCAACCTGCCGCGTACCGCGCGCATCAGCCGCACGCCGCTGCTGATCCAGGGTGCCGAACTGGACCACCTGATTCCGGCCTCGCTGGTCGAAATGACGGCGCGCAGCTACGGCGCCGATGCGCACATCTTTCCCGGCATGGGGCACGGCCTGATGCTGGAGCGCGACTGGCGCAAGCCGGCGCAGCAGATCCTCGACTGGCTGGAGCGGCTGGAAAGCGATGCGGAGGCCGGTTCATGATCGTCACGTTTCAATCGCCCGCATCGGGCGACGTGATCATGTTCGGCGACGTCGCCCGGCGCATGATGAAGCTGATGGGCAAGGACGAGACCGAGAAGGGGATCGTCACCGTCGAGCAACTGCCGGACGCGATTGCGCGCCTGAAGGCGGCTATCGACGAGGACAAGCGCCAGCGTGCGGGGCGCAGCCCCGAGGAACTGCCGCAGACCGAGCGCGCGGAAAACGGCAGCGCGCGGCCCTACGTCAGCCTGGCGCAGCGTGCGCTGCCCCTGCTGGAACTCCTCGAGTGGTCGCTGAAGAAGAAGAAGCCGGTGGTCTGGGGCGTATAGGGATGGACGCCGGGGGCTGACGCCGGCCGCTTCAGAACAGCTCGATCCCGCCGCCGCTGTCCTCGACTTCCTGCATGCGCGTGGTCATGTAGTTTTTCAACGCTTCCTGCACCGGCATCCCGGCCATGACTGCGTCGAACATGGCGCGCTCCTCTGCCATGGTGTACTTCGACTGGATACGCTCCTGCAGCGCGCTCCATTCCTGCGGGCTGTACAAGCGGGCAGTGTTGCCGACGAGGTTCGACAGATCGCTCAGGCTCTGGCAGACGTGGTCGAGCCGCTGCACCAGCTTGTCGTAGAACTGGAAGGCAATGATGGCCTGGTTGACCTTCTGCGACACCTGCCGCGCGCCGCCCTGGATCTCCGACTTGACCATGCCGTTGCCGATCGTGTCGGGCAGGGTGTCGAGCGCGGCGTCGATCATGCCCAGGGTGTCGGCCATCGAGGTGAAGGTGTCCATCAGCGTGTCCACCGAGGAATTTGAGTCGCGCATTGCCGCATCGACCTGGCCGGCGGCCAGCTCGAGCATCAGCACGGTTTCGCGGACCTGGCTCCAGTCGAGGTCGGGGGCGCCGGCGCGGCTGCCGCGCGGGTTATCCTGGGTCATCGTCGGGCTTTCCTCTGCGAGCCGCACCGGGGCGGCGTGAAGCGGAGCGACGGCGCCGTCAGTGCGGCTTGTCGCGACCGACGAAGGATACCGGAAACACGGCGTCCGGTCCGGCACCCTTGGCCGGCATCTTCTCGTAGTCGGGCATCTGCTGTCCGCCTCCGGCGGCGTGCGAGAGCTTGCCCAGCAGCACTTGCAGCTGGTCGTTGAGCCAATCCTCTTCGCAGCGCGTCGGCAGGAACAGGAGTTCGCGCACGCGTTCGGGAATTTCGTCGGCGGGAATCACGTCGTTGGCGGCGTAGGCGGCCGCAAAGAAAGGCCCGGCGATGAAGCGCAATACCCAGCCTTCATCGGCATCCGGCAGCAGCAGGAACAGGCGCGCTCCCTCGGCGGTGGCGTTCTCGTCATCGCCATCGTCGCCGAACACCGGCATGGCGGCGAACGCGGCCTTGCCGGTTTGCCGCACGTAGGCGACGGCTTCGTTGAAGCTCAGGCGCTCGGGGAAGTGGGTCGACGTTGCCTCCATCGTGGTCTCCTTGGGGTCATAGCAGGGGGGCGAGCCATTTGCTGGCTTCTGGTATCGAATACTGGGCGCGTCGAGCCCAATCTTCAAGCTGGTCCCGATCGATCTTGCTGATGGCGAAATAACGCGCTTCCGGATGGGCGAGATAGAAGCCGGCCACCGAAGCCGCCGGCGTCATGGCGAAGCTTTCCGTCAGCCCCATGCCGGTGTTGCCCGGGGCGTCGAGCAGCCTGAACAAGCCCCCCTTGGCGGTGTGGTCGGGACAGGCCGGGTAGCCCGGCGCCGGGCGGATGCCGACGTACTTCTCGGCAATCAGCGCTTCGTTGTCCAGTGCTTCGCCGGCGGCATAGCCCCAGTACTTCGTGCGCACTTCGCGGTGCAGCCACTCGGCAGCGGCTTCGGCAAGGCGGTCGGCCAGTGCCTTGAGCATGATGGCGTGGTAATCGTCGTGCGCGGCCTCGAATTCGGCGAGCTTCTTCTCGATGCCGAGGCCGGCGGTAACGGCAAACGCGCCGGCCCAGTCGCCGCTCGGGGCGACGAAGTCGGCCAGGCTTTGCTGCGGCTTGCCGTCCGGGCGCTCCTGCTGCTGGCGCAGGCCGTGCCAGGTG
>CAYTFA010000060.1:0-8593 GCA_964436755.1 uncultured Rhodocyclaceae bacterium
CCATGTTGTCGTAGGCCTGGTTGATCATCAGCTTCTGCATCATCAGCTGGTTCTTCGGCACGCCGGCCATGCGCGAGGCAAGCCGGTCAACGGCGGCGTCGAGTTCGGCTTCGGGCACGGCATCGATGACCAGCCCCCAGTCCTTCGCCGTCCTGCCGTCGATGGTGTCGCCGGTCAGCAGCATGCGCTTGGCCTTCTCGGCGCCCAGGCGATAGACCCACATCGCGGTGGTCGGACAGCCCCAGACGCGCGCCGGCATGTAACCGATCTTCGCATTCTCGGCCATGACGACCAGGTCACAGCACAGCGCGATGTCGCTGCCGCCGGCGACGGCGAAACCCTGCACCCGGGCGATGGTCGGCTTGTAGCTGCGCCAGAGACTGAAGAAGTCGTCGGTGAAGCCCTTCATGGTCCGGTAGTCGATCATCGGGTCCCAGGGCATGGATTGCGTGCAGGGGGTATCGACGTCGGCTTCGGCGAAGTCCTTGAGGTCGTAGCCCGCGCAAAAGGCGCGCCCCGCTCCCTGCAACACGATGACGTGTACGCCGTCGTCGGCGTTCGCCCGTTCCACCGCGAGCCGTATTTCGCGCGGCATCGCCGGCACGATGGCGTTCAGCCGCTCAGGCCGGTTCAGCGTGATGCGGGCGATGCGGTCATCGACCGCATAGGCAATGGTCTCGAATTCGGCCACGCTACACCAGCTCGATGCCCATCGCGGTGGCCTCGCCGCCACCAATGCAGAGGCTGGCGACGCCGCGCTTCTTGCCGTATTTCCTCAGCGCACCGATCAGCGTGACGAGGATGCGCGCGCCGGAGGCGCCGATCGGATGGCCCAGGGCGCAGGCGCCACCATGCACGTTGACCTTTTCGTGCGGCAGCTTGAGGTCGTGCATCGCGGCCATGGTGACCACGGCGAAGGCCTCGTTGATTTCCCAAAGGTCGACACTCTCCGTGCTCCAGCCATTCTTCGCCAGCAGCTTCTTCATGGCGCCGACCGGCGCCGTGGTGAACAGGCCGGGTTCCTGGGCGAAGGTACTGTGGCCGACGACGGTGGCAACGGGCTTGAGGCCCAGCTTCGCGGCGGTCGAGGCGCGCATCATGACCAGCGCCGCGGCGCCGTCCGAGATCGACGAGGAATTGGCCGGCGTCACCGTGCCGTCCTTGCGAAAGGCCGGCTTCAGCGTCGGAATCTTTTCCAGGTTGGCCTTGAAGGGCTGCTCGTCCTTGTCGATCACCGTTTCGCCCTTCTTGCCGGAAATAGTGACCGGCGCGATCTCCCAGGCAAAGCTGCCATCGCTGTTGGCCTGCTTGGAGCGGGTGGTCGAGGCGATGGCGAACTGGTCCTGGGCTTCCCGCGTGAACTTGTAGCTGCCGGCACAGTCTTCGGCGAAGGTGCCCATCAGGCGACCCTTTTCATAGGCATCTTCGAGGCCGTCGAGGAACATGTGGTCCTTCACTTCGCCGTGGCCGAGGCGGAACCCGCCGCGCGCCTTGGGCAGCAGGTAGGGCGCATTGGTCATCGACTCCATGCCGCCGGCCACCATGACATCGACGCTGCCGGCAACCAGCATGTCGTGGGCGTACATGGCCGCGCGCATGCCGGAACCGCACATCTTGTTCACCGTGGTGCAGCCGGTCGCCAGCGGCAGCCCGGCGCCAAGGCTGGCCTGCCGCGCCGGGGCCTGGCCCTGGCCGGCGGGCAGCACGCAGCCCATGATGGCTTCATCGACCTGGTCCGGCTTGAGGCCGGCGCGCTCGACGGCGGCCTTGATCGCGACGCTGCCGAGCTGGGCGCAGCTTAGCGAGGCAAAGTCGCCCATAAAGCCGCCCATGGGGGTGCGGGCAGCGGCAACGATGACGACGGGATCGGGGTTGTTTGCGGACACGGGTCTTCCTTTCAGATCAGTGTGGCGAGCGCCGCGGCGTAGCGCTCGGAAATCTCGCCGGGGTGGCCGACGGTAAGGCCGAGGTCACGCACCAGGCCGTCCTTGAGGCCGTAGATCCAGCCGTGGATCGTCAGGTTCTGGCCGCGCGCCCAGGCATCCTGGACCACCACGGTACGCGACACGTTGAGCACCTGCTCCAGCACGTTGAGTTCGCACAGCCGGTCGGCGCGTCGCTCGGTGGGCAGGTCGTCCACCAGGGCACAGTGCTTGGCATGCACGTCCTCGACGTGGTGCAGCCAGATGTCGGCCAGTCCGACGCGCTGGTGGTGCAGGGCCGCCTGCACGCCGCCGCAGCCGTAGTGGCCGACGACCATGATGTGCTTGACCTTGAGCACGTCGATGGCGAACTGGATCACCGACAGGCAGTTGAGGTCGGTATGCACGACAACGTTGGCCACGTTGCGATGGACAAACACCTCGCCCGGCAGCAGGCCGACGATCTGGTTGGCCGGCACGCGCGAATCGGAGCAGCCGATCCAGAGATATTCCGGCGCCTGCAGGTGCGACAGCTTCTCGAAGTAGCCCGGATCGACTTCGCGCATCTGGCGCGCCCAGGCGCGGTTGAAATCGAACAGGTGGTGCAGGCTCTGGTTGTTGAGCTGCTCCTCCGACCAGTTCTCGAGGTCCAGGGCGAGGAACTGGGTTCCCTCGACCGGAGTCTGGTAGTACGCGGGCGCGGCGCTGAAGCCCAGCTCGCGGTAGAGCTTGACCGCCATGCGCATCGCCGGCAGCGTGTCGAGCATGATCTTGCGGTAGCCGATGCGGCGCGCCGCGCGGATAGCGGCCAGCGCGAGTTCGCGGCCGACGCCGAGGCCGCGGAAGGTCGGCTCGACATAGAGGCGCTTGAGCTCGCACACGCCCTCGGCCAGCGGCCGGATGCCGACGCAGCCGGCGCCCTTGCCTTCCACCGTGGCATAGAACAAGCGTCCCTCCGGCGCCTCGTAGCGGCCCGGAAGGGTGGCCATTTCGTCGTCGAAATTCTGGTAGGACAGGTCCACCCCGAGCCAGCCGGCGTAGTTGCGGAAGAACTGCCGCACCTGTTCGAGCTCGGCGGCATGCCCGGCGCCGATGCGCTTGATGGCTATGCCGCCGTCGCCGACGATCAGCTCGTCGCTCATGCGTCCCTCCGCCCCTTCGTCCAGGCTGCGCTCAGGACCATGGCAGGACGTAGTCCACGACGAACTCACGGGCCGCCTCGCGCACCGTGTCCGGCAGGGGTACGGCCTTGCGCAGCTGGGTATCCATGTGCACGCCCGTGAGCAGGGTGATGGCGGATATTTCGTCGTGGTCGGCGTCGCGCATTTCGTGGAAGAAGATGATCTTCCGTTCGCCGACCGAGACGATGCCGCTGCGGATGGCCACCGTATTGCCGGCGTGCAGCTCGCGCTGATAGCTGATGCGCTGGTCGACGGCCGCCATGCCGCGGTGGTGCTTGCGCAGGAACGCGGCGTTCATGCCGATGCGCGACATGAGGTTCCAGGTCGCCTCGTCGAACTTGCCGACGTACCACATCACGTTCATGTGGTTCATGTGGTCGCAGTGCCAGGGATACACCGTGCCGCGGTAGGTCTCGAGGAGCTTGCCCATGGCTAGACCGTGAAGATCAGACAGGTAGTCGAGGCATGCGCGTAGAGCCGCCCCTCGGCGTCGTACAGCTTGCCGTCCGCGGTGCCGATCTGCTTGCCGGCGTGGATCACGCGCCCCTCGGCGCGCACCGGACCGGCGCGGTCGGTCAGCGCACGGATGTAGTTGATCTTGAGCTCCAGCGTGGTATAGCCCTGGCCGGCCTCGAGCGTTGACTGGATCGCGCAGGCTACGCAGGAGTCGAGCAAGGTGGCATGGAACCCGCCATGCACCGAGCCGATCGGGTTGTAGTGACGGTGCTGCGGCGTGCCCTGGAAGACGACGCGTCCCTTTTCCGCTTCGACCAGGAAGAAGCCCAGCGTTTCGGAGATCGGCGCGCGCGGCAGCTCGCCTGCAATCATCTTCTGGAACAGTTCGAGCCCGGTGTTCTCGCGCAGGTTCTCCAGGGTCAGCACTCCGCGCCCGACGCTGCGCGCCGCCGCCTCGGCCTCGAGCCGCTCCCATTCCGCGCGCCGCTGTGCAGCCGACTGGGCGCTCATCACGCGGTCTCGCCGTAGAGTTCGCGGCCGATCAGCATGCGGCGGATCTCGGAGGTTCCGGCGCCGATCTCGTAGAGCTTGGCGTCGCGCCACAACCGACCCGTCGGATACTCGTTGGTATAACCGACGCCGCCCAGGGCCTGGATCGCTTCGCCGGCCATCCATGTCGCCTTTTCGGCCGAGTAGAGGATGGCCCCGGCGGCGTCCTTGCGCAGCGCGCGGGCGTGGTCGCCGCGGTCGCAGGCTTTGCCCACGGCATACACGTAGGCGCGGCAGGCTTGCCAGGTCGAGTACATGTCGGCCAGCTTGCCCTGCATGAGCTGGAATTCGCCGATGCTCTGGCCAAACTGCTTCCTCTCGTGCACGAAGGGGACGACGACGTCCATGCAGGCCGCCATGATGCCGAGGGGACCGCCGGACAGCACGGCGCGCTCGTAGTCGAGGCCGCTCATCAGCACCTTGACGCCATTGCCTTCGCCGCCGAGCACGTTCTCCACCGGGACTTCGCAGTCGTCGAAGAACAGCGGATAGGTGTTCGATCCGCGCATGCCGAGCTTGTCCAGGTGCTGGCCGCAGGAAAAGCCCTTGAAGGACTTTTCGACGATGAAGGCGGTCATGCCCTTCGGCCCCGCGTCGGCATTGGTCTTGGCATACACCACCAGGGTGTCGGCGTCGCCGCCGTTGGTGATCCACATCTTCGAGCCGTTGAGGACGTAGCGGTCGCCCTTGAAGTCGGCGCGCAGCCTCATCGAGACGACGTCCGAGCCGGCATTCGGTTCCGACATCGCCAGCGCACCGACGTGTTCGCCGGAGATCAGCTTGGGCAGGTATTTCTCCTTCTGCTCGGCGCTGCCGTTGCGATGGATCTGGTTCACGCAGAGATTGGAATGCGCGCCGTAGGAAAGACCGACCGAGGCCGAGGCCCTCGAGATCTCCTCCATGGCCACGATGTGGGCAAGGTAGCCGAGGTGGGCGCCGCCGTAGTCGTCGCTGGCGGTGACGCCGAGCACGCCGAGGTCGCCGAGCTTGCGCCAGAGCTCGCGCGGAAACAGGTTGTCCTTGTCGATCTGCGCGGCATGGGGGGCGATTTCCTTCTCGGCGAAGGTGCGCACCGCGTCGCGCATCATGTAGACATCCTCGCCGAGGTCGAAGTTGAGGCCGATCATTGGGTTTCTCCCTTGTTGCGGCGGGCCGCTCAGGCCTTGCCGTGCATGGTCATCAGGGTCTGCTGCATGGTCGCGCAATGCACCGCGTGGCCGTCGCGCACGGCATACACCTCGCCGCGCGTGATGACCAGATTGCGCCCCGACTTCAGTACCTGGCCCTCGGCAACGAGGTGGTCGCCGTCGGCCGGGGCCAGCAGGTTGAGCTTGAACTCGACCGTAAGCACCTCGGCGCCGGCCGGCATCAGCGTCAGCCCGGCGTAGCCGCCGGCGCTGTCGACGATGGTACTTGTCACCCCGGCGTGAAAGTAGCCGTTCTGCTGGGTCAGGTCGGGCCGGTAGCGCAGGCGGATCTCGCAGTGGCCGGGGGACAGGGTCCCGAGTTCGGCGCCGAGCAGGCCCATCACGCCCTGGCGGGCGAAGCTGCCGCGCACCGTCGCCTCCCAGTCGGGGTTGCGCGGGCTCATTTCCTTGCGGGCGGGACGTGCGGTATGGGGCATGGTTCCTCCGGCAGAGCGCGCATGGTAGTTGACGTTGACGTCAACGTCAACTACCCCGGCGACGCCCCCGAACTGGCGTGCCGGCGCCGGAGTCCAGCATGTCGCGGCACTGGCGTTCGAAACGGGTGATTTCCGAAAGCACGGCCTCGATGTCGTCCCGCTGCTGTTCGAGGGCGGCGCGGCGCTGGGTGAGGGCACCGAGGAAGGACAGGAGCTGGGTGGACTCGTCCTCGGCCGTGTCGTACATGTCGATCAGGTCCTTGATCTCGGCCAGGGAAAGGCCAAGGCGCTTGCCGCGCAGCGCAAGCTTCAGGCGGGTCCGGTCGCGCTTGCTATAGACGCGGTTGCCGCCCTCGCGCGCTGGGGAGATCAGGCCGTGGGTTTCCCAGTAACGGATGGCCCGCGTGGTGACGCCGAATTCGCGGGCCAGTTCGGTAATGGTCTGGGTCTCGTTCATTGCGGAGGGGGTCGTCCGGCACCGATTGTTGCAGTGCACATAAGGACCGGGAAAATGTATAAAATGTCAAGTTCGCCTTCCGCAGTTTAAGCAGAATTCCGTCGACGAGGCAAAGAGACTCCGCTTGAACGCTCCGCTCGCCTATCCCCACCAGACTGCCCCCGCGCCCGGCGTGGCGGTGCCCGTTGCGCCCGGCGTCGAATGGCTGTGCATGCCGCTGCCCTTCGCGCTCGACCACATCAACGTCTGGCTGCTCGCCGACGGGGAGGGATACGCGGCGGTCGATACCGGGTTCGCCCTCGACCCGGTCCGGGACGCCTGGCGCACTGCCCTGGCGGGACGTCGCCTGACGCGCAGCATCGTCACCCACTGCCATCCTGACCACCTCGGGCTGGCGACCTGGCTCGAAAAGGAAACCGGCGCCGGCCTGTGGATATCCCAGGGCGACTATCTCGCCGCGCACATGATGGTCGAGCAGATCGCCGGCTATCGCATCGAATCGATGGTGGAGTTCTTCCGCCGCCACGGACTCGAGGCCGCCCGCATCGACGGACTGATCCAGCGCGGCAACGGCTACAAGCGCGGCGTGCCCGAGATACCGTCCACCTACCGCCGGCTCTTCGACGGGCAGCGCATCGACATCGGCGGCTGCGAATGGCGCACCCTCGTCGGCCACGGCCACGCGCCCGAGCACATGAGCCTGTACTGCGCAGAACTCGGCGTGCTGATTTCCGGCGACATGCTGCTGCCGCGCATCTCGACCAACATCTCGGTAATGGCGAGCACGCCGCAGGCCGATCCGCTCGGCCTGTTCCTCGCGTCGATCGACGCCTTCCGCGCGTTGCCCGCCGACACGCTGGTGCTGCCCTCGCACGGCCGCCCCTTCCGCGGCCTGCATGCCCGCATCGACCAGTTGCATGCACACCACGCCGAGCGCTGCGAGCGCCTGCTCGCCGCCTGCCGTGTGCAGCCGCGCTCCGCCGCCGATCTGATCGCGGTCCTGTTCGACCGCGAGATTCCCGATCCGCACCAGACCATGTTCGCCATGGGCGAATCGATCGCCCACCTGAACTACCTTGAGCATGCAGGCAAGCTCAAGCGCATCGAAGAAGACGGCCTCATTTGCTACACCTGCTGAGAGACAAATAAGAGGGAGACACCATGTCCACGCACGAACCGAAGAACCTGCCCGACCCGAAGGAAATCGCCAAGACCTACGCGGAGGTTGCCCAGCGCGCCTCCAATCTGATCACGGACCACATGAAGCGGCAGATGAAGAAGGGGGTTTCCGCGCCGTCCGACGACCTCGGCATCGCCCAGGCCTTCATGGAAATGATGGCCAAGATGCTGGCCAATCCCTACAAGCTGGCCCAGGCGCAGATGAACCTGGTTTGGGATTACTTCTCGCTCTGGCAGCACTCCACGCTACGCCTGCTCGGCATGGAAGGCGCCCCGGTGGCGGAACCCAAGAAGGGCGACAAGCGCTTCGCCGATGCGCAGTGGGAGGAGCACTTCCTCTTCGACTTCATCAAGCAGTCCTACCTGATCACGGCGCGCCACATCCACGATTCGGTCGCCAATGTCGAACACCTCGATGACATCTCGCGCAAGAAGGTCAACTTCTTCACGCGCCAGTTCATCGACGCGCTGGCGCCGTCGAATTTCGCGCTGACCAACCCGGAAGTGCTGCGCGAGACGGTCAAGACCCACGGCCAGAACCTGCTCAAGGGCTTCAACAACCTGCTGCGCGACATCGAGGAGGGCGACGGCCAGCTACGCGTCAAGATGACCGATCCGTCGGCCTTCGAGATGGGCAAGAACGTCGCCTCGACGCCGGGCAAGGTCATCTTCCAGAACGAGATGATCCAGCTCCTGCAGTTCAGCCCGACGACCAAGGAGCAGTACAAGCGTCCGCTGCTGATCATCCCGCCCTGGATCAACAAGTACTACATCCTCGACCTGCGCGAGAGCAATTCCTGGATCAAGTGGTGTACCGACCAGGGCCATACCGTCTTCGTCATCTCCTGGGTCAACCCGGACGCCAAGCTGGCGAAGAAGGGCTTCGATGCCTACCTGACCGAAGGCGCGCTGACCGCGATCGACGTCGTCTGCGACCAGACGGGCGAGAAGGAAATCAACATGATCGGCTACTGCCTCGGCGGTACGCTGCTCGGCTCCACCATGGGCTACATGGCCGCCAAGAAGGACAAGCGCATCGCCTCGGCCACCTTCTTCGTCGCCCTGCTCGACTTCTCGATCCCCGGCGAACTGGGCGTCTTCATCGACGAAGGCCAGGTCGCCAACCTGGAAAAGAAGATGTCCGAGCGCGGCTATCTGGAAGGCTCGGAAATGGCCGGCACCTTCAACATGCTGCGCTCCAACGACCTGATCTGGTCGTTCGTGG
>CAYTFA010000061.1:0-8499 GCA_964436755.1 uncultured Rhodocyclaceae bacterium
CAGACATTCTGCGGAAGCGTGCCAGTACGTTGTTATACACAACGACCACGCAAAAACCGACTATCAAATCGACTATATCTGGGAGGAACCGAAGCAAGGCCGCCAATAGGTAGTTGGAAGTTTATCGGTCAAGATATAATTAGACATAATGCCAATTATAGGTAGTAACGAATAGCCCACACGGCCCCAAGTCACCGCGCGGCCTCGATATCCTTGAGGTAATCGGCGACCTCGGTATGCCCGAGCCTCAGTGCGATTCCCCGGGCAGTCACGCCATCGTAATCAGTCAGTCCCCAATCTGCATCGGCCTCGACCAGAAGCCGGACCAGATCAAGGTTGGCCAGGCGCGCGGCCAGCATGAGGGCTGTCATTCCATTGGGCGCGCGAGCATCGACATCCGCCCCTTGCTCGATAAGCATGGCGGAGACTTCCCTGCTTCCGCCAAAGACCGAGTAATGAAGTGCGGTCCAGCCCTCATGCTCGACCTCTGCGCCGGCCTCGATCAGGCGCTTTGCGACGCCCAGGTGCCCCTTCAATGCCGCAACCATCAATGCCGTATCGCCGAATTGGTTACGACGATTCACTCCGGCGCGCTGGGCAAGCAGCGTTTCAACCAGGGGCAGATTGCCCGTTCGCGAGGCGATCATGAGCAGCGTCGTTCCCGTCGGGTCGGCCGTATTCGGATCCATCCCGCGCTGGATTAGGTTGGCGACGACCGAGCTGTCACCGCGGCCGGCAGCGGCGAGGATGTCTTCGTAGGCACCACCCTGGGCGGTACCGATCGAAGAAATTAAGCCAAATAACAACAGAATCTTACGAAGCATTGTTAATGTGAAATATTCTGAAGAAGTTGGCCGTGGTCGCTTCGGCAAGGGCGTCGAATTCCATGCCTCGCAGTCGCGCAATCTCCTCGGCCACATGACGAACAAGTGCCGGGTGGTTCAGCTTGCCTCGATGGGGTACCGGCGCCAGGTACGGGGCATCCGTTTCGACGAGCAGGCGGTCGAGCGGAACATACCTTGCAACCTCCTTGATCTGGAGTGCGTTCTTGAAGGTTACGATGCCAGAGATCGATATGTGAAATCCCAGATCCAGTGCGGCCTGGGCAATTTCCCTGGTTTCGGTAAAGCAGTGGAAGATGCCCCCGACTTCGCGGGCGCCTTCTTCGCGCAGCAGGCGCAGGGTGTCATCCCCGGCCTCTCTTGTGTGGATAATCAACGGCTTGCTGGCTTTTCTCGCGGCGCGGATATGCACCCGAAACCGCTCCCGCTGCCATTCGAGGTCGCCTTTGAGCCGGTAGTAGTCCAGCCCGGTTTCGCCGATGGCAAGTACCTTGGGATCCCCTGCCAGCGCAACCAGGGTCTCGACATCCGGTTCGGCGCCCTCCTCTTCTGTGTCGGGATGAACCCCTGCCGCCGCATACAGGTTGGCGAAGCTGCGCGTCAGCGCGAGGACGGACGGAAATCGCTCCAGAGTCACTCCCGCAATCAGCGCCCAGCCAACTCCAGCCGCCTTCATTGCATCGACTAACTCGGACTCCCGGCCCTTGAAGTCGGGGAAGTCCAGGTGACAATGTGAATCGACCAGCAGGGCGCTCATGGTCCGGGGCGGGCAGCACGCAGGAACTGCGCGGCGAGGTTCTCCAGGAAAAGCAATGGATTCAACGGGTGCCTCGCACTGCGCCGCAGGTCGGCAATCTCCCGCCAAGCCGATCCCAGGGCGACGGGGTCCAGGCGTTCGATTCCCTTTGGCCGCGCCCAGCCTCCATGGAAGCGGACGTTTCCGCCAGCGTGCTCCAGCGCCAAATCATGGAGCCAGCGCTGTACCCCGTCCACCAGTTGTTCCATGCGAAAACCGCCATCCCCTTTGAGCAAGCCATCCCAACGTGCCGCCAGCTGCATCGGATCAGCGGGAGGGTTCAGCAGGGAGTCGATAAGGCCATCTATCTGGGGCAATTGCTTCTGCTCGTTCCACTCGGCGACCCGCAGCGGCGCTCCGCCGGCCAGATCAAGGAACTTGCCTGCCTTGCGATCAAGGCCCTGCTCGCCCAGCCAGGCGATGGCGGCTTCCCTTTCCGGTCGCCCGAAAGGGACCAAGCGGCAACGACTACGGATGGTCGGGAGAAGCGTCTTCGTTCGCGATGAAAGCAATATGAAATATACAGTTGAAGGAGGTTCTTCGAGTATTTTAAGAACTGCATTCGCCGCCGCCGAATTCATGGCCTCGGCCTCGGAAATGAGAACAACGCGGTTTCCGGCACGATGACTGCCAACGAAAACGAAGTTCTCCAGCTCGCGAATCTGGTCGATCTTGATGGACCGGTTGGCACGCTTCCTGACGTTGTCGGCTACTTTCTCTGCGCCGTCCTCTTCATCGCCTTCTGCTTCGACCAACCGGAAATCGGGGTGGTTTTCCGCGGCCAGCCAGCGGCAGGCCTGACAGGTGCCACAGGCCTGGTGCGAAGAAAGGGGCATCTCGCAGAGCAGAAGTGCGGCCAGCCGCTCGGCGAACGCCCGCTTGCCGACGCCGGGCGGGCCCGCGAGAAGCATTGCATGAGGCAGGCGCTCGAGCCCTTGCCCGAGTAGGCTTCGCCACTGATCCAAGGAAGATAAATCTTTCTCTATCATAACGATGCAACGATTACTTCAAGTTCTTTCTTTATCTCTTCCGGCGAGCGCGTGGCGTCTACAACGCGGACTCGGCCTGGATTTTCCGAGGCGATGCGCAGGTAGGCGGCCCGCACCCGCTCGAAAAAGGCGGCCTGTTCCTGCTCGAACCGGTCCGGATTGGGTGTCGCGGCGTGCAAGCGCTTTTGCGCAATTTCCACCGGCACATCGAAAATCAGGGTCAGGTCGGGTTGCAGGTCACCCAGCACCCACGCCGACAGCGCGCCGAGTTTTTCCCAGGCGAGGCCCCTGCCCCCGCCCTGGTAGGCAAACGAAGCGTCGACGAATCGATCACAGACAACCCAATCGCCGCGTTCCAGGGCCGGTTCGATGACCGCGGCGACGTGTTCGCGCCGCGCAGCGAACATCAGCAGGGCTTCCGTCTCGAGGTGCATTGGCTCGGACAAGAGCAGGGCGCGCAGCTTTTCCCCAAGCGGCGTGCCGCCCGGTTCGCGCGTTGCCACGACAGTCCGTCCGCGCTGGCGAAGGGTATCGACCAGCCACGTGTGCTGGGTGCTTTTTCCTGCGCCATCAATGCCTTCCATGCTGATGAAGCGTCCGCGCATTCCCCTACCGTCCCTTCTGATAGCGCGCCACTGCGCTGTTGTGATCTGCCAGGTTTGCCGAGAACTGGCTCGAGCCGTCGCCACGTGCAACGAAATACAACCGGTCGCTCGCCGGAGGACGCGCCGCCGCCTTGATCGACGCCAAACCTGGCAGGGCGATCGGCGTCGGTGGCAATCCCGGGCGCGTATAGGTGTTCCAGGGAGTATCGCGCAACAGGTCCGCCTTGCGCAGGTTGCCGTCGAAGCGCTCGCCGAGCCCGTAGATTACCGTCGGGTCGGTTTGCAGCAGCATGCCACGGCGCAGGCGGTTGGCAAAGACGGCTGCGACCAGCGGGCGGTCGGCTGCAAGCCCCGTTTCCTTTTCGACGATGGACGCTAGGATCAGCAACTCGTAGGGCGTGCGCAGCGGGCTGGTGGGATCGCGCCCCTCCCATGCCGCAGCAAGCCGTGCGCGCATGGCCTTGTGGGCGCGGCGCAGGACATCGAGGTCGCTGCTGCCCTTGTCGAAGAGGTACGTATCGGGAAAGAACAGGCCTTCGGCGCGGGTTTCGCGGGCACCCAGCCGGGACAGGACTTCGGCTTCCCCGAGGCCTGCCGTGTCATGCCTCAGGTCCGGGTGTTCGTCCAGCATCGCGCGAAACTGGCGGAAGGTCTTGCCTTCGACAAGCACCAATTCGCCCTGCGTGACATCCCCGCGCGTCAGCTTGTCGAGAAGTTCCAGGGCGGTCAGCCGTGCGCCGACTTCATAGCTGCCCGACTTGATCTTCGACGCGCGACCGAGCAATCGCCCCAGAAGCTCCATTTGCCACGGCGGCAGGTCGATTCCCGATGCCTGGATTGCCTGGGCGGCCGAACGCAAACTGGCGCCCGGCGGTATGGAAAACGCCGTCTGGCTTTCGGACGTCGCCAGAGGGCGGCTGGCCAGCCAAACGACTCCCGCGATGGCGAACAGAAAACCGAGGACCAGGCCCAGCAGGACCCGCTTGAACGCACGCATCGAGGCTTGAATAAGGAGGCGGCGGACGCCATCTGCTCCGCCACGCGGATGATAGCATTCCGCCTCCCTCGATACGGACGCCGCCAATGAATCCCGACTGGAATTCCTTCATTTCTGCAAGGGGCGTTGCCCCCGATGGGCAGAGCTTCGGCGATCTCGCCGGCGAGCTGGCTGCGGCGCGCGACGGCGCGATCATCACGCCGCTTTCCGACCAAGGCCTGATCCGGGCGAGCGGGCCGGAGGCTGCCGAGTTCCTGCACAACCTGCTGACTAACGACATCAAGGGCCTGGCACCCGACTCCAGCCGGCTGGCCGGCTTCTGCACGGCCAAGGGACGGCTGCTTGCCCTCTTTCTGGTCTGGCGCGAGGGTGACGACTACCTGCTGATGATGCCGCGCGACATCCTGCCGGGCGTCCTCAAGAAGTTGTCGATGTATGTGCTGCGGAGCAAGGTCAAGCTCACCGACGCCACAGGAGATTTCGCGCTCGCCGGCGTATCGTGCCGCGGTACGGCGCCGCTACCGGCCGCGCTTGGCGGTGCGGCCGGCGGACTGCCCCGCTTGGGCGTCGCAGCGATGGCGAATGGTCGTTCGGTGCGCCTGGATGACACCCGATGGCTGGCGATTTGGCCGATGCCGTCCGCCGCCGCAAACTGGGAAAACCTCGCCGCGAATTGCCGGCCCGTCGGGCTGGCGGCATGGCAGTGGCTGGAAATAGATGCCGGGCAGCCACGCGTGGTGGCTGCAACCCAGGAGGCCTTCGTCCCGCAGATGCTCAACCTTGAGCTTGCCGCGATCGGTGCCGTCAGCTTCACCAAGGGCTGCTACCCGGGCCAGGAAATCGTCGCGCGCACCCACTATCTGGGCAAGGTGAAGCGGCGTACCTTCCGTGCGCGTTCGCCGTCCGCGGTTTCCCCCGGGACGCAGGTGTATTCACCTGAGACCGGCGATCAGCATTGCGGCACCGTGGTTAGCGCGGCACCGTCGCCGGCCGGCGGATTCGAGTGCCTCGTCTGTGCCCAGATCGGCGCCGTGGAGGCTGGCGGCGTGCGCGTCGGCGCGACAGACGGTGCACTGCTGGAGTTCCTGTCCCTGCCCTACCTGGTCGACTAGGCCGTGTGCCTCATCCTCGCGGCGTGGGGAATCCATCCGGGCCATCCGCTCGTGGTCGCCGCCAATCGGGACGAGTTCTTCGCGCGCCCGACCGCCGTCGCAGGCTTCTGGGCCGATGCTCCGTTCCTCTGTGCCGGCCGCGACCTCGAAGCCGGCGGTACCTGGATGGGCGTCACCCGGACGGGACGCTTCGCGGCGCTGACGAATTATCGTGACCCTGCGCAAATGCGACCCGCTGCGCCGTCTCGCGGACGCCTCGTCGCCGATTTTCTCGCCGGATCCGAAGCGCCCGCATCCTATCTCGCCCGCACCGCCGAATACGGTCGCAGCTGCAATGGCTACAACCTGCTGGTCGGTGACGGCAGGGAGCTATGGTGGTCGTCGAACATGGGCGGCGCTGCCCGACGCCTGGAGCCCGGGGTATACGGGCTCTCGAATCACCTGCTCGATACCCCCTGGCCCAAGGTCGGGGCGGGCAAGACCGCCCTGGCGCAAAGCCTCGCCCTGCTTCCGGACGAACGTCCGCTGTTCAACCTGCTGCGCGACGATGGCATCCACCCCGATGACGCACTCCCGAGCACGGGAGTGCCGCTCGAATGGGAAAGGCTGCTCTCGTCAGCCTTCGTACGCTCCCCGGACTACGGCACCCGGAGCTCGACCGTTCTGCGCGTAGGCCTGGACGGCTGGGTGACGTTCGACGAGCAGACCTGGCTGCCGGGCGCCGTGGCCGGCGGCCGCGTGCGCCATCGATTCAGGACGCGCGCCGCATGAGGCGGTGCGGGATGCCCGCCTCGATGAATTCCGGACCTTCCGCGACAAAGCCGAACCGTTCGTAGAAGCCGGCGGCCGGGAGCTGGGCGTTGAGTTCGAGCGACGACAGCCCCGTCGCCGCGCCCTCCTCGATCAGGCGCTCCACGAGTGCGGCGCCAACACCCTTCCCGCGCCAGTCGGCACGAACCGCAATGCGACCGAGATGGCCGTCCGGAAGCAGGCGGCCGGTACCGATCGCCGCACCTGCGGCATCCCGCGCCAGAACATGGCGGCAGCCCGGGTCCCGCCCGTCGATCTCGAGCGCAGCCGGCACGCCCTGCTCGCGCACGAACACCGCGTCGCGTACCGCGGTAGCGTCGCGCTCCAGCAACGCCCAGCCTCCGGACTCGAGGCCGAACTCGACGATGTCGACCACCGTGTAGGGCGGCACGCGATCGAACAGTTCGATGACGTCCCGATTGCCCAGGCGGATGCAGCCATGCGAACGCGGCACGCCGAGCGGCTCGCTGTCCGGAGTGCCGTGCAGGTAGATGTAGCGCCGCATGCTGTCGACGCTGCCGAGCCGGTTGCGCCCCGGCTCCTTGCCGGAAAGCCAAAGTATCCGCGAGAGGATCCAGTCGCGACCGGGAAACTGCGCGTGCAGTTCCGTACTCCAAAGCTCGCCCGTTTCGCGCCGGCCGATGAATACCGAATTCGGCGGCGCATCGCTTCCGATCTTGGCCCGCACGATATGACGGCCTCGCGGCGTGCAGTGGCTGCCGGACTGTTCGCCGCCGCCACGCGACGAGGTTGAGACGGCATAGCGGCCCACCAGACTGCCGCGCGCATCGTGCAGCTCCAGGGTCTGGTCGGGCAAGCTGATCCGTATCCGCATCGGAGGTCAGGCCACCAGCGTACGTCCGCGGCGGGCCGCGAAGAACCCGGAAAGCAGCGTGCTGCACTCCTCGCCGCATACGCCGCCGACGACCTCGGTGTGGTGATTCAGGCGCGCCTCGCCGAAGAGATCGACCACGCTGCCGGCGGCGCCCGTCTTGGGGTCGCGGGCACCGAAGACGACGCGACTCACGCGCGCATGCATGATTGCGCCGGCGCACATCGCGCACGGCTCGAGCGTGACGTACAGCGTGCAGCCGGGAAGGCGGTAATTGGCCAGTCGTGCCGCCGCATCACGCAACGCCACGATCTCGGCATGCGCCGTCGGATCGCTGCCACCGATCGGACGATTGAAACCGCGCCCGACGACTTCGCCATCGAACACGACGACGGCCCCCACGGGAACCTCGCCCGCAGCCCCGGCTTCGCGCGCCAGGGCCAGCGCCTGCCCCATGAACATTGCGTCATCCATGGGGCGATTATGGCATCAGGCGTTCTTCGTGACGGCGCCTCCGGACTCGGTCAATTGCGCCTGCGCGGCAGCCAGGCGTGCGATCGGCACGCGCGGGCCCGAGCACGAGACGTAGGTGAGTCCGATCCTGTGGCAGAAGGCAATGGACGCAGGATGGCCGCCGTGCTCGCCGCAAATTCCGATCTTCAGGTCCGGGTTGGTCTTGCGACCTTCGGCGACGGCGAGTTTCATCAGTTCGCCGACGCCCTTCTGGTCAAGCACCTCGAACGGGTTGTCGATCAGGATGCCCGCCTCGACATAACCGGGGAGGAACTTGTTCTCGGCATCCTCGCGGCTGAAGGAGAAGGTGGCCTGGGTCAGGTCGTTGGTACCGAAGCTGAAGAACTCCGCATCCTGCGCCATGCGGCCGGCGCGCAGGCAGGCACGCACCACTTCGAGCATGCTGCCGAACTTGTAGCCGACGTTGATGCCGTGCGTCAGCTCGACCACCTTGTGGATGCGCTTGACGTAGCTGTGGATGCGCACCAGCTCCTCGACCGTCGCCACCTGCGGCACCATGATCTCCGGGTAGACCTCGATGCCCTCCTTGGCGCACAGTGCCGCCGCCTCAAGGATGGCCTGGATCTGCATGGAGTAGAGCTCGGGGTAGGTGATGCCGAGCCGGACGCCGCGATGGCCGAGCATCGGATTCACTTCGGAGAGCGCGCGCACTTTCTTGAGCGTCTTCTCCTTCTTGAGAATCACATCTTCTTCGAGGTGGCTGTCCTTGAAGTCTTCCATGCTGCGGCCGAGCTTGGTGAGGCCGTCGGCGTACTGCATGTAGAGCTTCGGGTTGAGCAGCTTGAGCGTTTCGGGCAGCTCCTCCAGCGCCTTGAGGGAATCGCGCAGGTGGTGCAGGTGGGCGATTTCCAGTTCCAGCTGGGCTGCGGTCGGCAGGAATTCGTGCAGCGGCGGATCCATCAGGCGCACGGTGACCGGCAGTCCGCGCATGGCCTTGAAGATGCCCTTGAAGTCGGCGCGCTGGATCGGCAGCAGGCGGTCG
>CAYTFA010000062.1:0-8499 GCA_964436755.1 uncultured Rhodocyclaceae bacterium
ACGCCGTGCTGTTCTCGTTCATCATGACCAACGAGAACATCCCGCAGGCGCTGGCTGACTGGATGCTGGCCAACGGCCTGGGCATGATCGCCTTCCTGCTGGCATGCAACGTCATTCTGCTGCTGGCCGGCAACTTCATGGAACCGTCGTCGATCGTGCTGATCTTCTCGCCCATTCTGTTCCCGGTGGCGATGAAGCTCGGCATCGACCCGGTGCATTTCGGCATCATCATGGTGGTCAATATGGAAGTCGGAATGTGCCATCCGCCGGTAGGCCTGAATCTCTACGTGGCCTCCGGCATCACCAAGATGGGCATCACCGAACTGACGGTGGCAGTCTGGCCCTGGCTGCTTTCGATGCTGTGCTTCCTGATGGTCGTCACCTACTGGCCGGGCTTGTCGATCTGGTTCCCGAAGTACCTGGGGATGATGTAGGCGGGTCTGCAGCACCAGCACAAGCAAGGGCCCGGTTCTGCCGGGCCCTTGTCATTTCGGCGCGAGCGCGGCTCCCCGCGCATCTGGGGGCGACAAACTGGGATAAAATGGACAGTTGGCTATTTGACTGAAATAGCTCGATATTCAACCTGTTCTGGAGATTGCAATGGCTGTCCAACGTACCCTGTCGATCATCAAACCTGATGCCGTGGCGAAGAACGTGATCGGCAAGATTTACTCCCGTTTCGAGACCAACGGTCTCAAGATCATCGCTTCGCGCATGGCGTGGTTGTCCGAGCAGGAAGCGGGCGGGTTCTACGCGGTGCACAAGGAGCGGCCGTTCTTCAAGGACCTCGTCAAGTTCATGACGTCGGGTCCCGTGATGATCCAGGTGCTCGAGGGCGAGAACGCCATTGCCAAGAATCGCGAGCTGATGGGCGCCACCGATCCGAAAAAGGCCGAGAAGGGTACGATCCGTGCCGACTTCGCCGAGAGCATCGATGCCAACGCCGTACATGGTTCCGACGGCCCGGAAACTGCAGCCGTCGAAATCGCCTATTTCTTCCCGGCGCTCAACGTCTTTTCCCGCTGAATCGATGCCGGTCAACCTCCTCGATCTGGACGCCGAGGCGCTCGCCGCCTGGTTCGCGCAGATGGGCGAGAAGCCCTTTCGCGCGCGCCAGGTGCTGCGCTGGGTGCATCAGAGGGGGGTGGCCGACTTCGCGGCAATGACCGATATTGCCGGTGTGCTGCGCGAGAAGCTGCCGGCGGTGGCCGCTGTGGTCCCGCCGTCGATGATAGGCGACAAACTGTCCGACGACGGCACGCGCAAGTTCCTCTTCGACGTCGGCGGGCAGAATGCGATCGAAAGCGTGTTCATCCCCGAGGACGACCGCGGCACGCTCTGCGTATCGACCCAGGCCGGTTGCGCCCTGGAATGCGCGTTCTGCTCCACCGGCCGCCAGGGCTTCAACCGCAACCTGAGCACGGCGGAAATCATCGGCCAGCTCTGGCAGGCCAACCGTGCCCTTGGGCAGGGCGAGGGCGTACGCCCCATCAGCAACGTGGTCGTGATGGGTATGGGCGAGCCGCTGGCGAATTTCGACAACCTGCTGCCTGCCCTGCGCCTGATGCTCGACGACAACGCCTACGGGCTCTCGAGGCGGCGCGTGACGGTTTCCACCGCGGGCATCGTGCCGGCGATCGATCGTTTGGCGGCGACGTGCCCCGTGGCGCTGGCGGTCTCCTTGCATGCTCCCACGGACGGCTTGCGTGATCGCCTGGTGCCGTTGAATCGCAAGTACCCGCTGGCCGAGCTGATGGCCGCCTGCCGGCGCTACCTCGACCACGCGCCGCGCGACTTCATTACCTTCGAGTACGTCATGCTCGACGGCGTCAATGATTCCGATGCCGATGCGCGCGCGCTGCTGCACCTGGTGCGGGACGTGCCCTGCAAGTTCAACCTGATCCCCTTCAATCCGTTTCCCGCATCGGGTTTTCGCCGCACTCCGGCGGAACGTGTGCGCCGCTTCGCCAACCTGCTCGCCGACGGCGGGCTTGTCGCCACGACGCGGAAGACGCGCGGCGACGACATCGATGCAGCGTGCGGCCAACTGGCCGGGCGGGTGCGCGACAAATCCCGGCGCACGGAACGTGCCGGTGCTTCCGGAAGGACATCTCGAGTCGAGGTTCACCCATGAACAAGTTGCTGGCTGCAATGGCCGTCGTCATCGTGACGTCGGCATGCACTACCACCGGACCGGGAAGTAGCGAAGGCGCGCAGCAGCCAATGTCCTCCAAGCCGGCGCAGAGCGAACAACAGCAGCGGGCGAAGGTACATACCGAGCTCGGCTCCCTGTACATGCTGGACGGACGGGCGGCGATCGCGCTGGAGGAAGCCCGCATTGCGCTGGCGGCCGACTCGGACTACGCACCGGCCTACAACCTGCTTGGCCTGACTCACATGACGCTCAACGAGCCGCGGCTCGCGGAGGACAATTTCGAACGCGCGCTGCGCCTGGCTCCCGGCGATCCGGAGATCGCCAACAACTTCGGCTGGTTCCTGTGCCAGACCGGGCGCGAGCAGCGCTCGATCGCCTACTTCATGGCGGCAGCGAAGAACCCCCTCTACACCACTCCGACCCGCCCCTTCACCACTGCCGGCATCTGTTCGCTGGCGCTGAAGGACGACAAAGCGGCGGAGGACTACCTTTCCACGGCGCTGCGCCTGTCGCCGACCAACACCCAGGCGCTGTACTGGTTGGCGGACATCGCCTACCGCAAGGGGCGCCTGCAGGAGGCGCGCCAACTGACGACGGACATCGAGAAGATGATGGAGCCGACGGCCGAGGTCCTTTGGCTGGCACTCCGGATCGAGCGCAAGCTGGGCAATCGCGAAGCGGAAGCGCGCTATTCCTCGCAATTGCGCCGGCGCTTTGCCGGTTCCCCCGAGCAGCGGCTGCTATTGCAGGGACAGTATGACTGAAGCGGTCGACGCGGACGTTGGTGGCGCCGCTGGCCTCGCGGACGAAGCTCCCGGAGCGAGCGAAACGCCGGCGTCGGTGTCGTCGCTGGGTGCGCTGCTGCGTGAGGCACGGGAGGCACGCGGGCATTCGATTGCCGACGTCGTCCAGGTGATCCGCTTCGGCGCCCGCCAGATCGAGGCGCTCGAGCGCGACGACTACACAACGCTGCCCGGCGCGACTGCAGTGCGCGGGATGGTGCGCAACTACGCCAAGTTCCTCAAGCTGGATCCCGCACCCCTGCTGGCTAAGCTGGAACCTTCCGTTCCGCTGCCGGAGGCAGACGTGCGGCCGCCGGCGAATATCGGTGCGGCAGAGCAGCCTTCCCTGGGGGAAAGGGTGCCCCTGCGCACGGTATCCCTCGCCGGTGCCATCGTCGTGCTGGCCGGCGTCGGATACTGGTTGTACGGCCAGCTCGAGCATCACCCGGCTGTATCCGACGCAGCGCCTGCGCCCACCGAGCCGGTGGCCGCCGTGCCGGCGAAGGCCGGCACCGTGAACGAACCGGCATTGCTCGCACCGGCGCCTGCGGTGCTCGGTGCGGCCGATGCGCCTGCCCCGGTGCCCGCCGCATCGGCGTTGGCTGCGGCGGGCGCGTATTCCGGGTTGCGCGTCGAATTCGATGCCTTGTCTTGGATAGAAGTGCGCGACGCAAACCAGAAGATCGTGCTTGCCGGCGAATTCCCGGCAGGGACACGCCGCAACGTCGAAGGGCGCGCGCCCTACCAGGTGTGGGTCGGCAAGGCTTCGGGGGTGCGGTTGTTCATGGGTGAACGCGGCATCGACCTCAAGCCGCACACCCGCGAAGAAGTCGCCCGCCTGCGCGTCGAATGAGCTCGAATCCAGGTTCGGTGCCGACCAGGCGCGTGGCGCGCCTTGCCATGGTCGGCTGCGTCGCCATCGGCGGCACGGCTCCCATCGCCGTGCAGTCCATGACCAACACCGATACCGAGGACGTGTTCGCCACATCGATGCAGGTCGCGCAACTGGCGCGGGCCGGCTCGGAACTGGTGCGGATCACGGTCAATACGCGGGAAGCCGCCGCTGCGGTGCCGCGGATCCGCGAGCGGCTGGCGCAGATGAACGTCGATGTGCCGCTGATCGGCGACTTCCACTTCAATGGCCACAAGCTCCTCACCGAGCACCCGGAATGCGCCGAGGCGCTCGCCAAGCTGCGCATCAACCCGGGCAACGTCGGCAAAGGCGCCCGCCGCGACGAGCAGTTTGCCCAGTTGATCGAGATCGCCTGCCGCTTCGACAAGCCGGTGCGCATCGGGGTCAACTGGGGCAGTCTCGACCAGGACCTCCTGGCGCGCATCATGGACGAGAATGCACGCCGGACGGCCCCAAGGGATGCCACGGAGATCATGCGCGAGGCGATGGTCGCCTCCGCCCTGGAATCCGCCGCGCGCGCGGAAGAACTCGGCCTCGGTGGCGACCGTATCGTACTTTCCTGCAAGGTGTCGGGCGTGCAGGACCTGATAGCGATCTACCGCGAGCTCGGAAGGCGCTGCGACTACCCCCTGCATCTGGGACTTACCGAAGCCGGCATGGGCAGCAAGGGCATCGTCGCGTCGACGGCGGCACTGGGCGTGCTCCTGCAGGAAGGAATCGGCGACACCATTCGCGTGTCGCTGACCCCGGAGCCGAACGGCGACCGCACGCGCGAGGTCGTCGTCGCCCAGGAAATCCTGCAGACCATGGGTCTGCGCGCATTCGTTCCCCTCGTCGCGGCTTGTCCTGGCTGCGGCCGCACCACGAGTACCGTGTTCCAGGAATTGGCACAGGACATCCAGGGCTACGTGCGCGAGCGGATGCCGGAATGGCGGCTTGCGCATCTCGGCGTGGAAAACATGACGCTGGCAGTCATGGGCTGCGTGGTCAACGGCCCGGGGGAGAGCAAGCACGCCAGCATCGGCATTTCCCTGCCGGGCACCGGGGAGGCCCCCGTGGCACCCGTTTATGTGGATGGCGAACGGGTGACGACGCTGCGTGGCGAGAACATCGCCGGCGAATTTCGCGCGATCGTGGAAGACTACGTGCAGAGGAAGTATCCGCGACGGGAGGAAAGCTAGCCGGACTCGGAGGCGGGGCGCCTGGCGCCCCGACCCACGGTCCTTGCGCAGAACCGGAATCATGAGCCAGACATTGCAAGCCATCCGCGGCATGAACGACATCCTGCCGGACGACGCCGAACTCTGGGAGCAGTTCGAGGCGACCGTCCGCGACTGGCTGGCTGCCTACGGCTACCGGCCGATCCGCATGCCGATGGTCGAACCCACGCCGCTGTTTGCGCGCGCCATCGGTGAGGTGACCGACATCGTGGAGAAGGAGATGTACTCCTTCGAGGATGCCCTCAATGGCGAGAGCCTGACCCTGCGCCCCGAAGGCACGGCTTCGTGCGTGCGTGCAGTATTGCAGCACAACCTGCTCTACGACGGACCCAAGCGGCTCTGGTACATGGGGCCGATGTTCCGCCACGAACGCCCGCAGAAAGGTCGCTACCGGCAGTTCCATCAGGTCGGTGTCGAATCGCTCGGCTTTCCCGGGCCGGACATCGACGCCGAACAGATCGCCATGTGCGCCAGGCTGTGGGACGACCTCGGCCTGCAGGGCATCGCCCTCGAAATCAATTCGCTTGGCCAAAGCGATGAGCGGGCGCGGCATCGCGCCGATCTCGTGGCCTACCTCGAGCGGCACCGCGACCGGCTCGATGCCGACGCCCAGCGGCGCCTGAGCACCAACCCGCTGCGCATCCTCGATACCAAGAATCCGGCGATGCAGGAGCTGGTCGAGGCTGCACCCAAGCTGATCGACTACCTCGGCGATGCGTCACTCGCGCATTTCGAGGGTGTCCAGCAAATCCTGCGCGACCTGGCGATTCCCTATCGCATCAATCCCCGGCTGGTGCGCGGGCTCGACTACTACAACCTGACCGTCTTCGAATGGGTCACAGACCAGCTGGGGGCGCAAGGCACCGTCTGTGCCGGCGGTCGCTACGACGGCCTGGTCGCGCAACTCGGAGGCAAACCGGCGCCAGCCTGCGGTTTCGCCATGGGCATCGAGCGCCTGCTGGCGCTCTGGCAGGAGCAGGGCCACCGCCACGAGGCGCCGGCGCCCGACGCCTACCTGGTACATCAAGGCGAGGCCGCGGCACGCTTCGCCTTTCGCGTCGCCGAGGCGCTGCGCAGCGCAGGCTTCGCCATCCACCTGCACTGCGGTGGCGGCGGCTTCAAGTCGCAGATGAAGAAGGCGGATGCCTCCGGTGCGCCGGTGGCGCTGATCGTCGGCGACGACGAAGCGGCAGCTGCCGAGGTGAGCGTGAAGCTCCTGCGCACAGGGTTCGACACGCCGGCGTCGCAGGTGCGCGTCGGCTTTGACCGTCTCGCCGATCATCTCGGCGAAATTATTTTTCCGATGGAAGACGACAATGGCAGCGTATGACCTCGAAGAACAGGAACAGCTCGACGAGCTGAAGACCTGGTGGAAGATGTATGGCAACCTGGTGACCGGCATCCTGGTTGTCGCAGCACTGGCGGCAGTGAGCTGGCAGGGCTGGAACTGGTGGCAGCGCAAGGAGGCGGCGCAGGCTTCCGTTCTTTACTCGGGCGTGCAGAATGCCGTAGCGCAGAAGGATGCCAAGCGGGCGCGTGAACTGGCCGGCGAATTGATCGACAAGTACTCCTCGACGGCCTACGCTGGCATGGGCGCGATGCTCGCGGCGCGCATCCAGGTCGAATCCGGCGATGCCAAGAGCGCCCGCGCGCAGCTTGCGTGGGCGGGACAGAATGCCAAGGATCCCGGACTCAGGGATCTTGCGCGCCTGCGGCTCGCCGCCGTGCTGCTCGACGACAAGGCTTACGACGAGGCGCTGGCGCAGCTTGCGGCGGAACCGTCCGCGGCGTTTGCGCCCCGCTTCGCCGAAGTGCGTGGCGACGTCTATGCGGCGCAGGGAAAAATGGCAGAGGCCCGTGACGCCTACGACGCTGCGCTGACCAAGTTCGACGCGTTGGCGAAGACCGACGAGACCCGTCAGCGCGGCGCCTATCGCGATATCGTGCAGTCCAAGCGCGATTCCGCCGGAGCGGCAAAGTAATGCGCATCACCGTCCTTGCTTTCCTGACCGCGCTGGTCGCGGGGGGCTGCTCGACCGTCGAGAAGCTCAACCCGTTCTCGTCCTCGACGCCAAAGGCCAAGCCGGCGGAGCTGGCTACGTTCCAGGCCAGTGCCGACATCAAAGCCGGCTGGCAGGCATCGATCGGCAGCGCCGGGGAGTTCACGTTCTCACCCGCCGTCGTCGGCGACTCGGTATATGCCGCTGCCCGCGACGGGACGTTGGCGCGGTTCGACGGCGGGCGCCCGGTGTGGCGCGTTTCCGCCGGCCAGGTGCTTTCCGGCGGGGTAGGCAGCGACGGGCAACTGGTCGTCGTCGGCACGCCCAAGGGCGAGGTGCTTGCCTTTGATGCCGCCAATGGGCGTGAATCCTGGAAGGCGCGAGTGAGTTCCGAGGTGCTTGCCGCGCCGGTCGTGGCCGAGGGCCTTGCCATCGTGCGTTCCGGCGACTCGCGCATCTTCGGTTTCGAGGTGGGCGACGGCAAGCGGCGCTGGGTCTACCAGCGCAGCACTCCTGCGCTATCGCTGCGTTCCTCAGTCGGGGTGATCGCCGCCGGGCGTGTGACGCTTGCCGGCTTTCCCGGGGGGAAGCTGCTCGCCATCGCCAACAACAACGGCGCTGCCGTATGGGAAGTGACCGTCGCCCTGCCCAAGGGCGCCACCGAACTCGAGCGCGTGGCCGATGTCACCAGCCTGCCGGTGGTGAGCGGCAACACCGTTTGCGCCACGGCATTCCAGGGGCGCGTTGCCTGCTTCGACGGCGGAAGCGGCAATACCCTGTGGTCGCGCGACATGTCGTCGAGCGTCGGCCTCGACATCGATAACCGATACGTCTACGTCACCGACGACAAGGGGGCGGTGCACGCCCTCGACCGCAACAGCGGAGCCAGCGTCTGGAAACAGGACAAGCTGGCCCAGCGCGGCGTCAGCCGGCCCCTGGCGCTGGGCAGCCATGTCCTTGTCGCCGATTACCAGGGGGTCGTCCACCTGCTGCGCCGGGAAGATGGCGCCTTTGCCGCACGGGCGAGCACCGATGGCAGCGCGGTGCGTGCCGATCCGGTACGCTTCGGGTCGGGCGCACTGGTACAGACTGCAAGCGGCGGCCTGCATGCGCTGGAGACCCGCTAGCGCGCGTCGCGCCGGCCAGATACGAGACTGACCGTCGATGCTGCCCACCGTCGTCATCGTCGGACGCCCCAACGTGGGCAAGTCCACCCTGTTCAACCGCATGACGCGGTCGCGCGATGCCCTTGTCGCCGATCAGCCGGGTCTCACGCGGGATCGCCATTACGGTGTCGGGCGCCTCGGTCGCAAACCCTACCTCGTGGTGGATACCGGCGGCTTCGAGCCGCAGGCCCGGGAGGGGATCGTGCAGGAGATGGCACGGCAGGCCGAAGCGGCGATTGCCGAGGCGGACGTGCTGATCTTCG
>CAYTFA010000063.1:0-8496 GCA_964436755.1 uncultured Rhodocyclaceae bacterium
CGAACCCGAAGCGGCCGCACCCGCGCCGGCGGCGCCCACGCCAGACGAAGGCGCGGCGCTGGACTTCGATCTCGACATGGGTGCCGAGTCTGCGCCGGCTGCACCTGCGGCAGCCGCTGCCGCGGAGCACGATGCCGCGCTCGATTTCGACCTCGACCTCGGCAGCGGGCAGGCGCCTGCCGCCGAGGCAGCCCCGGCTGCGCCGGCCGAAGTGGCTGCGCTCGACATCAACTTCGAAATGCCCGGCAAGGAAGCCCCCGCTCCGGCGCTCGACTTCCCGGTCGCCGCCGAAGCACCTGCCGACGCTGCGGCACCCGCGGCGGAAGCCCCGGCCGTCCCGGCCGCGGCCGATCCGAACGTCATCGAATTCAACTTCGACCTGGCCTCGGCGACGACCGCGGCGGAACCTGCGGCTCCCGAAGCGGCACCGGCTGGGGAAGCTCCCGCGCTCGATCTGGGCGGCATTTCGCTCGACCTGGACGCGCCCAAGGATGCCGCACCCGAGGCTCCGGCTGCAGCGGCCGCTCCGGCTGCCGACGACAATCCGGAAGTGGCGACCAAGCTCGAGCTGGCTGCCGCCTACGAGGAAATGGGCGACCGCGATGGCGCCCGCGAGCTCTATCAGGAGGCCCTGAACGAGGGCGGCGAGGCGCAGAAGGAAGTTGCGCGCGCCAAGCTCGCCAGCCTGGGCTGAACCGATGCACCCTCCCGGCGCTCCGGCGCCGGGAGCAGATTTCGTCGTGATCCCCCTGCATCCGGCAAGCCAGATCGTCTTCGGCTTCGCAGTCCTCGTTGCCGCGACGGCTACCGAGGGCTGGCGTCTTGCCGCCGCCACGACGATCATCGTCGGCATTGCGGCCTGTACCGCGCCGGACCACCTGCGGCCGCTGCTGCGGCGTACGCGCTGGCTTTTGCTGACTCTGGTTGCCATGTTCGGCTGGCTGACGCCGGGAACGCCCCTGCACTGGGTACCGGGCGCCAGCGAGGAGGGTCTGGTGCTCGCGGCGGCCCATGGGGCGCGCTTGCTGCTTGCGCTGGCGGTCGTTGCCATGCTGTTGCGCTACCTCGCGCCCGCCGAACTGGTTGCCGGCGTGCGCAGCCTGCTTGCGCCGCTGGCACCGCTGGGGGTTCCGCGGGACCGCATCGCGGTGCGCCTTGCCCTGACGCTCGATGAAGTCGAGGCCGCGCGCGCAGGGCGCGCCGCCGCCATTCCGGAAGTCCTGTCACTGCCTGACCGCCGTTGCGGCGCGGCGGACTGGCTGGTGGGTATCTCTTCAACGCTGCTGTTGCTGTGGACGTGGCTGGCGTGAGAATCGCCCTCGGACTCGAATACGACGGTTCCGGCTTCCACGGCTGGCAGTCGCAGGCCGGTGGCGGCACGGTGCAGGATGCGCTCGAGGCAGCGCTGGCGGCCGTGGCTGCCGAGCCGGTGCGGGCGATCTGCGCCGGGCGCACCGATGCCGGCGTCCACGCGCTGGAGCAGGTCGTGCATTTCGACACCGCGGCGCAGCGCCCGGATTCGGCCTGGGTGCGCGGCGTCAATGCGCACCTGCCGCCTGCAGTGGCGGTGCGCTGGGCGCAGCCTGTCGGCGATGAATTCCACGCGCGCTTTTCCGCGCGCGGCCGCCGCTATCGCTACGTGCTGCTCAATCGGGCGCAGCGGCCCGGCGTGCTCGCCGGCCGCGTGGGTTGGGACCACCATCCGCTCGATGAGCAGGCGATGGCGCTGGCTGCGGAACGGCTGCTCGGCGAGCACGATTTTTCGGTGTTCCGTTCGGCGGAGTGCCAGGCCAAGTCGCCGGTGAAGACGCTGCGTCGCGCCGACGTGGCGCGTCGCGGCGAATTCGTGGTGTTCGAGTTCGAGGCGAGCGCATTCCTCCACCACATGGTGCGCAACATGGTCGGCGCGCTGGTGTATGTGGGGAAGGGCGCCCAGGCACCGGGGTGGATCGACGAACTGATCGCCGGTCGCGATCGAGCCGCCGCGCCGCCCACGTTTGCCGCCGCCGGACTCTACTTCGCGGGCGTCGACTATGATCCCGTCTGGCAACTGAAATCCGCCGCCACGACGCTATTCTTCTGAACATGGCACGCACCCGCATCAAGATCTGCGGCATCACCCGCGAGGAGGACGTTGACTGCGTCGTTGCCGCGGGGGCCGACGCGATAGGCTTCGTCTTTCATGAGGCCAGTCCGCGCTTTGTGAGTCCGGAACGGGCCGCGCGGCTGGTGGCGCGCGTTCCCGCCTTCGTCACCACGGTCGGCCTCTTCGCCGGCGAATCCGCCGCTGCGGTGGCGGCCGTCCTCGAGCGCGTCCCGCTGGCGCTGCTGCAGTTTCACGGCGACGAAGACGTGGAACATTGCACCGCGTTCCGCCGGCCGTGGATCAAGGCGGCGCGGGTGAGGCCGGGGCTCGATTTGCTAGAATGCGCAACGCGCTTCGCCGGTGCTCCGGGCGCGTCCGGCCTGCTGCTGGACGCCCATGTCGAGGGTTTCGGCGGCAGCGGCCAGAGCTTCGACTGGTCCCTGATTCCAGGCGCGCTGCCGCTGCCGGTGATCCTCGCCGGCGGGCTGCATGCGGGGAACGTGCGGGAAGCCGTGCGTCGCGTGCGTCCCTGGGCGGTGGACGTCAGCAGCGGCGTCGAATCGGCGCGCGGGATCAAGGACGGCCGCAAGGTGAACGAGTTCATTGCCGGAGTGCGAGATGCAGATGCAGGACCTGCCCTATAACCTGCCCGATGCGGGAGGGCACTTCGGCCCCTACGGCGGCATCTTCGTCGCCGAAACGCTGATGCCGGCGCTGGCCGAGCTGCGCGAGGCCTATGCCGCCGCGCAGGCCGATCCGGCCTTCCGTGCCGAGTTCGAGTACGAACTGAAGCACTACGTCGGGCGGCCGAGCCCGATCTACCACGCCAAGCGGTGGTCGCAGCAGCTCGGCGGGGCGCAGATCTATCTCAAGCGCGAGGACCTCAACCACACCGGCGCACACAAGATAAACAATTGCATCGGCCAGGCACTGCTGGCGCGGCGCATGGGCAAGCCGCGCGTCATCGCCGAAACCGGCGCCGGCCAGCACGGCGTCGCCTCGGCCACGGTGGCGGCCCGCTACGGCATGGAATGCGTCGTCTACATGGGTTCCGAAGACGTTCGTCGCCAGGCGGCCAACGTTTATCGCATGAAGCTGCTCGGCGCCACGGTGGTGCCCGTCGAAAGCGGCTCGAAGACGCTGAAGGATGCGCTCAACGAGGCGATGCGCGACTGGGTTACCCACATCGGCAATACGTTCTACATCATCGGCACGGTAGCCGGCCCGCATCCCTATCCGATGATGGTGCGCGACTTCCAGGCGGTGATCGGCGAGGAGTGCCTGACGCAGATGCCGGAACTGGCCGGACGCCACCCTGATGCCGTGATCGCCTGTGTCGGCGGCGGCTCCAATGCCATGGGCATCTTCTATCCCTACATCGGCGTGTCCGGCGTCAGGCTGGTCGGCGTCGAGGCCGCGGGGCACGGGCTCGAAAGCGGCAAGCATTCGGCATCGCTGACGGCGGGGCGTTCCGGCGTGCTGCACGGCAACCGCACCTACCTGCTGCAGGACGATGATGGGCAGGTGATCGAGACGCACTCGATTTCGGCCGGGCTCGACTACCCGGGGGTCGGTCCCGAACACGCGTGGCTCAAGGATTCGGGGCGTGCCGAGTATGCGACCATCACCGACGGCGAGGCCCTGCAGGCCTTCCACGACCTCTGCCACTTCGAGGGCATCATCCCGGCGCTCGAGTCGAGCCACGCCCTGGCCCATGCGGCGAAGCTGGCGCCGACCCTGCCGCGGGACAAGCTGCTCCTGGTCAACCTCTCCGGCCGCGGCGACAAGGACATGCACACCGTCGCCGACGCATCCGGCATCCGCTTCTGAACATGTCACGCATTCCTGCCACCTTCCAGGCGCTCGCGGCCCGCGGCCGCAAGGCGCTGATTCCCTTCATCACCGCCGGCGATCCCCATCCCGACCAGTCGCTGCCGCTGATGCGCGCGCTGGTGGCCGGCGGGGCCGACATCATCGAGCTCGGTGTGCCGTTTTCCGATCCGATGGCGGACGGGCCGACCATCCAGCGCGCGTCGGAGCGCGCCCTGGCGCAGGGCATGAGCCTGCGCCGCGTACTGGCGCTGGTGCGTGATTTTCGCGCCGCCGATGCGAAGACCCCGGTGGTGCTGATGGGCTATGCCAATCCGGTCGAAGCCTACGGCATTGCGGCCTTTGCCCGGGACGCGGCTGCGGCCGGCGTCGATGGCGTGCTGGTGGTCGACTATCCGCCGGAGGAATGCGGCGACTTCGCGGCGACGATGAAGGCGGCAGGGATCGATCCGATCTTCCTGCTGGCGCCGACCTCGAGCGAGCAGCGCTTCGCCGAGGTGGCGCGCATCGGCAGCGGCTATATCTACTATGTCTCGCTGAAGGGCGTCACCGGCTCGGCCAAGCTCGACCTCGACGAAGTTGCCGCGCGCATCCCGCAGATCCGCGCGCGAGTGGGCATGCCGGTCGGCGTCGGTTTCGGCATCCGCGACGGTGACTCGGCGGCGCGTATCGCGACCGTCGCCGATGCCGTGGTGATCGGCAGCCGCATCATCGAAGAAATCGAATCCGCGCCCGCCGGCGAAGCCCCCGAGCGCGTGCGCATCTTCGTCGCCGGCATCCGCGCCGCAATGGATGCCGCCACCGTCAAGCAAGGAGTGACCGCATGAGCTGGTTGCAGAAGCTGCTGCCGCCCAAGATCAAGCGCTCCGAGGGCACGCGCCGCTCGGTGCCCGAGGGCCTGTGGTCGAAGTGCCCTGCCTGCGAGGCCGTGCTGTACAGCACCGATCTCGAAAACAACCAGAACGTCTGCCCCAAGTGCGCCCACCACCTGCGCCTGCGCGCACGGGCCCGCCTCGACCTGCTGCTCGATCCCGAGGGCCGCTACGAGATCGGCGTCGAGGTGATCCCCACCGATCCGCTCAAGTTCAAGGACAGCAAGCGTTACATCGATCGGCTTGCCGCAGCGAACGAGGATACCGGTGAAGCCGATGCGCTCGTCGTCATGCAGGGCGCCATCAAGACCGTGCCCGTGGTTGTCGCCTGCTTCGAGTTCGAGTTCCTCGGCGGCTCGATGGGAGCCGTCGTCGGCGAACGCTTCGTGCGTGGCGTCAAGGCGGCGATCGAGGCGCAACTGCCCTTCGTCTGCATTACCGCCTCGGGCGGTGCCCGCATGCAGGAAGGGCTGTTCTCGCTCATGCAGATGGCCAAGACCACGGCTGCGGTGACCCAGCTCGCGTATCACCAGCTGCCCTTCATCACCCTGCTCACCGACCCGACCATGGGTGGCGTTTCCGCGTCGTTCGCCTTCGTCGGCGACGTGGTGATCGCGGAACCCGGTGCGCTGATCGGCTTTGCCGGTCCGCGCGTGATCGAGCAGACCGTGCGCGAGACGCTGCCCGAGGGGTTCCAGCGCGCCGAATTCCTGCTCGAGAAGGGTGCCGTCGACATGATCGTCGATCGGCGCGAACTGCGCGACAAGCTGGCCTCGCTGCTGACGCTGCTGCAACGCGTGCCGGCCGCCTGATGGCGGTGGAGCCCGCGGGGCTCGGGGACTGGCTTGCCCACCTGGAGTCCCTGCATCCCGGCGGCAGCGCCGGCATCGAACTGGGCCTGGAGCGCGTACTCGAAGTAAAGGCGCGCCTCGGCCAGCGGGCTTCCTGTCCGGTGATCCTCGTCGCCGGCACCAACGGCAAGGGGTCGACCTGCGCGATGCTGGACGCGATCCTGCGCGCCGCGGGCTACCGTGTCGGCTTGTATACCTCGCCGCACCTGCTGCGCTACAACGAACGCGTGCGCATCGATGGTCGCGAGGCCGGCGATGCCGCCCTGTGTGCGGCGTTCGCGCGCGTCGAGGCGGCGCGGGAAGGCACGGCGCTCACCTACTTCGAGTTCGGTACGCTCGCGGCCTGGGAGGCCTTCGCTGCGGCGGGTTGCGAAGCAATCGTGCTCGAAGTCGGGCTCGGCGGGCGGCTGGATGCGACCAACGCCTATGCGGCGGACTGCGCCATCGTTACCGGGGTCGACATCGACCACACGGAATTCCTTGGCGTCGACCGCGAATCGATCGGACGCGAGAAGGCCGGGATTTTCCACTCCGGCATCCCTGCCGTCTGTGGCGACACGCAACCGCCGCAAAGCCTGCTCGACCACGCGCGCGCGGTCGGTGCCGACCTGCGGCTGATCGGACGCGACTTCGGCTACGAGGTGCATGATCGGCAGTGGCTGTACTGGGGCCGGTCGGCGCGGGGCGACTCGGTACGCCGCGGGGGGCTGGCGTTTCCGGCACTGCGCGGCGCGCGGCAGCTCGCCAACGCATCCTGCGTGCTGGCTGCGCTCGACGCGCTGCAACCGAGGCTGCCGGTGGCAATGCAGGATATCCGGCGCGGGCTGGGCGAGGTGCATCTCGCCGGACGGTTCCAGGTACTGCCCGGGCGGCCGACGGTCGTGCTCGACGTCGCGCACAATCCGCAGGCGGCACGCACGCTGGCGGCGAACCTCGGCGACATGGGTTTTCATCGCGCGACCTGGGCCGTTTTCGGCATGCTCGCCGACAAGGATATCGACGGCGTTGTCGATGCGCTGGCGGGCCGCATTACGCACTGGCTTCCCTGCACACTGACGGGGCGCCGCGGCGCCAGCGCCGACGCGCTTGCAGCACGCCTGCGCGCGCGCGGGCTGGAGGTCGCTGGAGAATTCGCCACGCCGGCCGATGCGCTTGCCTGGGCACTGGAGCGTGCAGGTGAAGATGATAGAATTCTCGCCTTCGGATCCTTCCTCACCGTGGCCGAGGCCTTGCAGGTTCTGGGCCGGCCTGCCTAACGAACGATGGCGGAAAACGACACATCGCCGGACGCGGACCTGCAGCTCAAGAAGCGCGCCCGGCGCCGCCTCGTCGGCGCGACGGCGCTGGCCCTGCTGGCCGTGATCGTGCTGCCGATGGTGATGGATCGCGAGCCGAAGCCCCCTGTGCAGGACATCCAGGTGCGCATTCCCAACCAGGACGCAACGGGACTGGCCGCCAAGATGCTGCCGAACAAGGCAACGGCGACGCCGATGCCGGCGCCCGAACCAAAACCCGAGGCGAAAGCCGAAGCCGCGGCAGCGGCCGACTCGCCGCAAGCGGCCGCTGCGCAGTCGGCACCCGCTGCGAAGGGCGCGGATCCGGCACCTGCCGCCACCAAGCCCGCCGAACCTGCTGCCAAGCCCGCGGCCGCACCGGCTCCCGCGGCGAAGTCCGAGCCGGCACCCAAGGCGGCTGCGAAGGCCGTGGCGACGCCGGCATCGGAATCGGCGGCGGCATGGATCGTCCAGCTGGGTGCCTACAAGGAGGCCGGCAACGTCAAGGTGCTGCTGGCCAAGTTGAAGGGCATGGGGCTGCCAGCCTATACCGAGAATTTCGATTCAGCGCAGGGGCCGCGTACGCGCGTGCGTGCGGGGCCGTTTGCGAGCAAGGAAGCGGCGGAGAAGGCGCGCGTCCGCATCAAGACCATCGGCGTGGACGGCAGCGTGGGGCAGAAGTAGCGCGATGAACCTATTCGACGGCGCCGTGCTGGCGATACTGGCGGCATCGGCGGCGATCGGATTGTGGCGCGGCGTGGTGGGTGAGTTGCTGGCGCTGGCGGCGTGGGTAGCGGCCTTCTTCGCGGCGCGGGCGTTCGGCGCCGATGCGGCAGCGGTGCTGGGCGGCTGGGTGGCCGATCCGGCCTTGCGCATGGCGGCCGGGTACGGTTTGGTGTTCGTCGGCGTGTTGGTGGCGTTTGCGCTGGTGCGGGTGGCGATATCGCTGCTCGTGAAGGCCGTCGGTCTGGGATTGCTCGACCGGCTGCTGGGCGGTGCGTTTGGCGTGGTACGGGGTATTCTTGTGGTTTGGGTGGCGGTTCTGGTGGCGGGTATGACCCCGCTGCCGAAGGCGGAGTGGTGGCGCGAGGCGGTACTGGCGCCGCCGCTGGAGACGGCAGTGCTGGCGGCGCGCCCCTGGCTGCCGGCGGAGTTGGCGAAGCAGGTTCGGTTTCGATAGAGGTAGACCATGTGCGGAATCCTTGGTGTGGTGGCGACCACGCCGGTGAACCAGTTGCTCTACGACGGCCTGCAGGTGCTCCAGCATCGCGGCCAGGATGCTGCCGGCGTCGCCACGGGCGACGGCGGGCGCTTCCACATGCACAAGGGCTCGGGCCTGGTGCGCGACGTATTCCGCACCCGCAACATGCGCAGCCTGATCGGCAACTGGGGCATCGCCCACTGCCGCTATCCCACCGCGGGGTCCGCCGACAACGCTGCGGAGGCGCAGCCGTTCTACGTCAATTCGCCGTTCGGCCTGATGCTGGCGCACAACGGCAACCTGACCAACGCCGAGCAGCTCAAGCAGGACATGTTCCTGCAGGACCTGCGGCACATGAACACCAACTCCGATTCGGAGGTGC
>CAYTFA010000064.1:0-8476 GCA_964436755.1 uncultured Rhodocyclaceae bacterium
CGAGCAGCGAAAGCGTTTTCGCCTCGCTGGAATTGTTGCTCCAGTCTGGTACCGGAGAGTTTCTGAATGACGTTCAAACCAACATCTTCGCCGAACACGGAATCAATGTAACGACCAATAGCTTCTTCTTCGAACAGATTGGACATCGGCAGTCGATCTTCAACGAAGAAGGCACCGGAATCCCGAACCACTCGATGTACAAGCTGACTGACACCTTGGCGCTGATGGATGCCATGAGCGTACTTGATCCGAGCCTCACGTTAGCAGTCGCTAATGCCATCCTGGATGGTGTGGCAGCGGCCCCTGCCAAATCCCTCGAATCGATACTCGATGCACTACGTAAACTAAGCGGTGCCACGGATACGACGCCAACCATGGTTGGCGATGCCGGCGATTCAGCGACAAGCCGTGTCGACTACCACCTGAAACTGGCATCGTTGCGCGGCCTGATTCAGGACGACCCTCTCCTACGCGGAACCATTGTCTCCCTCACCGACAAAAGCTCTGCCGAACTGCAATCCGCCGCCAGCAACCCCGACGCAGTCGCCACGCGCTACGCTCTGCGTGAACTCAACCCCTTTGCCATCCTCGGCGACAACAGCCTCTACGACAAGTTCAACACCGGGCACGAACTCGACCTCTACAGCGCGGATACCGGACGCGGCCTTAGCGATACGTGGCTGGAAGACCGCGCCAAACTCCTGTCCGCCGCCAATTTGGCCCGTACCAATGACAGCTTCAGCGGCAATATCCTTATTGCCAATCCGACGGCGAGCGACACCGTCTTGTACAAAGACCAGCAGCTTGGCCTCACCCTGCGCGACGGCCAAGCTGCGCTCCAAGCGAAGCGCATCCGCTTCGGCAGCGAATTCAGCGACAACCTCAGCGGCGGCAATCTCGCCGACCACCTCTACGGCAATGCGGGCGCGGACACCCTCACCGGAAATGCCGGTGACGACTACCTCGAAGGCGGCATGGGCGACGACGTCCTGCACGGTGGTGCCGGATACGACCGCTACTGGATCGGTCGCGACGGTGGTACCGACACGATCGTCGACAGCGACGGCCAGGGCCGCATCGTCCTCAACGGCAGCGAACTCACCGGGACCCTAACGCGCGACGCCAATGACCGAAGCCGCTATGTCTACGGCCCCGATCCGGCGCTCGTCATCCGTTACATCGGCGCTCCCGGACAAAAGGGCAGCCTCGTCATCGTCGATCCACGCGGCGACAAGGCCCGCCTGATCATCAACGACTGGGCCTCCAGCGACCTCGGCCTCACGCTTGTCGATGCCCCCGCAACTCCCGTCGAACGCACGCTCACCCTGGTTGGCGACAAGAAGCCCATCGACTTCGACATCACCACCCCGGAAGAGAACCTGCAGTACGACGCCCTGGGCAACGTCATCGTTTCGCTCGTGGCTGCCCCCAACCGGGCCGATACCCTCTACGGAAGCGCCGGCAACGACCTTATCCAGGGCCTGGGCGGGGACGACCTCCTCGCCGGCCTGGGCGGTGGCGACCGGATCGAAGGCGGCGCCGGGCGTGACCTCATCGACGGCGGCAGTGGCGACGACGTGCTGATTGGCAATGGCGACGCCGACCTGCTCGGCGGCGGCGGCGGCAACGACCGGCTCTATGCCGATGCCGAAATCGAACTGACCGACGTCGACCTTCAAACCGGAGGAGCGGGTCGGGAACTGCTGGTCGGGGCCAGCGGCGACGACCAACTCGTCGGGGCCGCCACCGCCGACGCCCTCTTTGGGGGCGAAGGCGATGACCTGTTGTTGGGCGGAGCAGGCGATGACGACCTGGCGGGCGACCGCGACGTTACCGCAACCGGTAACGATACCGCACGCGATTGGAGCGTAACCCGCACTATCACCACGGATGGTGGCATCACCCGCTACCGGCAGACCTATCTGGGTTTTGCCGCCAGCGGGGAAGCCGCCCAGGGCGGCGCCGATGTGATCTACGGCGGCGCCGGCAACGACTGGCTCCTGGGCGGCGGCGGCGAGGACCTGCTCGATGGCGGCGCCGACAACGACGTGCTCTTCGGCGAGGCCGGACACGATGTGCTCGACGGCGGCAGCGGCGACGACGTTCTCTCCGGCGACGCCCTCGACGAGAGCGGCTCGGGAGGCGGCGGGCTGGCCGGCGCGCTCCACGGCAGCGACTACCTCGACGGCGGCGACGGCAACGACACGCTCAATGGCAACGGCGGAGCAGATGAACTCTTCGGTGGCGCCGGTAACGACCGTCTGTCCGGCGACGACGGCATCACCGCCGGCCAATTCCATGGCGCCGACTACCTCGATGGCGAGGACGGTGACGACCGCCTGTGGGGCGAGGGCGGCGACGACACCCTGTTCGGCGGCGCCGGCAACGATTACCTCGAAGGCGATTCCAGCGCCCTGGCCGGGCAGTACCACGGTGCCGACTATCTCGACGGCGAGGATGGCGACGACACGCTCCTGGGCGGCGGCGGCAGCGACACGCTGTATGGCGGAGCCGGCAACGACGTGATGAATGGCGACGACAGCATAGATGCACCTCTGGCGGCACAGTTCCATGGCGACGACAGCCTCGACGGCGGCGAAGGCAACGACAGCCTCTACGGCGGCGGCGGCCAGGACACGCTGACAGGCGGGGCGGGGCGAGACGACCTGCACGGCGATGCCGGCGACGACACGCTGATTGGCGGCGCCGGGGACGACGCACTCTACGGTGGTACCGGCAACGATACCTATGTCCTGGCCGCCGGCGATAGTGGCTCCGGGCCGTTGGGCGAAGTAGAAGCGATCGAGGATACCGGCGGCACCGACACGCTACGCCTGGACGGCATCGCTGCGGCCCAGCTAAACGTCTATGCCGCCAACGGCGACTGGCTGGTGATCGACTACGGGGCGACGGACCGCGTGGCGATCGTCAACGGCATGGGCGGGGCGATCGAGCGCATCACCGTCGGCAGCGAAACGCTCAGCTACGCACAGTTCGTCGGACGGTATGCAACGGCCGCACAGACGGGAACCAACGCGCAGGGCGACGCCGTGGCTTTGGGCGGCAGCGGCAGCGATACGCTAATCGCGACGGGGCCGAACGCCACCGTTTCCGGCGGCCGCGGCAACGACACGATCACCGCCATCGGCGGCAACGCGACGATCCATTACAACCTGGGCGACGGCACCGACCGCGTGACCACCGGCGGCACGGGCAATGTGCTGCGTCTGGGCACGGGCATCGCTGCAAGCGACCTGAAGCTCGGACTCGGTTCGCTGGCGCTGCGGGTCGGCGGCAACGCCGACGACGTCATTCACTTCGAGAGCTTCGATGCGGCCAATGCGCTGGGGCAGAAGCCTTTCGACCGCATCGAGTTCGACGACGGGACCAGCCTGAGCTACGAGGATTTGCTCGCACAGGGCTTCGACCTCGTCGGCACGCCGGGCAACGACACCCTCACCGGCACCAGCGTCCAGGACCGCATCGACGGCGGGGCGGGCAACGACAGCCTGCGCGGCGGTGGCGGCTCGGACACCTACCATTGGGGCACGGGCGGCGGGCAGGATGCGATCGACAATGCCGACGCTTCCGTCGGCAAGACCGACGTGCTGAAGATTGGCAGCGCGAGCGATGCCATCGCGGCGGCCCAACTCGCCTTTGTGCGCAGCGGCAACGATCTGATCGTCCGCCTGCGCAGCAGCAGCGACCAGATCACGGTACTGAACCACTATGCGGGTGCGGCCATCGACGTCGTGGAATTCTCCGATGGCACGCGCTGGAACCAGGCCGACATCGACGCGCATATCACCAACGAACTTACCGAAGGGGCGGATATCTATTCCGGCGGGCCGGGCAACGACGTGATCGACGGCCGCGGCGGAAACGACACGCTGAACGGCCTGAGCGGCGACGACGTGCTGATCGGTGGCGCTGGTGCGGACACGCTCAACGGCGGCGCGGGTGCGGACACGCTCGACGGCCGCGGCGACGCCGCCGGCGATACCATGCAGGGTGGTGCCGACGGCGACACCTACCTCTTCGGCCGGGGCAGCGGCGCGGAGTCGATCACGGAAGGCGGCGATGCCGTGTCGACGGATATCCTGCGCCTGAATGCCGGCATCGCGGCAAGTGATGTCAAGGCGATCCGCTCCGGCAACGACTTCGTGCTGCAGATCGTCGGCACGACGGATCAGGTCAAGGTCACCGGGGCCTACGCCACCGGCGCCGGGGCCTCGGCGCGCATCGAGCGGATCGAGTTTGCCGACGGCACGGTGTGGAACGAAGCAGCCATCCGGCAGCGGATATTGGATGGCTTGCCGACATCGGCCAATGACAGCATTACCGGCTTTGACGGAGATGACACGATCCACGGCCTGGCGGGAAACGACACGTTGTCGGGCAGCGACGGCAACGACACCCTGTTTGGCGACGCCGGAACCGACACGTTGAACGGCGACGCCGGAAACGACACGCTCGCCGGCGATGCGGGGACCGACACGCTGAACGGCGGGATCGGCGACGACGTGCTGGATGGAGGAGCCGACAACGATACCCTACAAGGCGGAACGGGTAACGATACCTACCGGTTCGCTCGAGGCACGGGCCAGGACACCATATCCGAGAGCGATGCAACAGTGGGGAATCTCGATACGGTGCTGGCAGATGCCGATGTGTCGCCGACGGATATCCGGGTGTGGCGCGACGCAAGTAATTTGTACTTGGGCATTACCGGCACGAGCGACAGGCTGACGGTAAAGAACTATTTCACCTCGGATGCAAACAAGGTGGAGCAGGTTCGTTTTGTCGGCGGAACGGTTTGGGATGCGGCGACGCTGCTGGCCAAGACGCAGATTGCCACTGAAGGCTCAGACTATCTGATCGGCGGCACGAGCGCCGATGTCATCGACGGCATGGGTGGCGCTGACTATATCGACGGCGGGGCAGGCAACGATACCCTGCTGGGTGGCGCTGGCGACGACACCATGATTGGCGGTACCGGTAATGACCTGCTTGATGGTGGTCTCGGCTCCGACAGTTTGCAGGGCGGTACCGGCAACGATACCTATCGCTTCGCGCGAAATGGCGGGCAGGACACCATTGTCGATTACGACACCGCGGTCGGCAACCTGGATGCGCTGGAATTCGGTCCGGACGTAGCGCCGGGCGACGTGAGGGTGACGCGCGATACGAACCACCTGTATCTCTCCATCAACGGCACGACGGACAAAGTAACACTGAACCGCTATTTCTGGTCCGACGCGGATCGGGTGGAGCAGGTCCGCTTTACGGATGGAACCGTCTGGGATGCCGCGATACTGATTGCGAAGAGCATGCTGGGCTCGGAAGGGGCCGATACCTTGATCGGCGGGGCGAGTAACGACGTGATCGATGGCCTGGGTGGTAACGACAGCATAGACGGTCAGGGCGGCAATGACACGCTGATCGGCGGCGCCGGCAACGATACGCTGATCGGCGGTACCGGCAATGATGTTCTCGACGGGGGTGCTGGAGCGGATACGCTGCAAGGGGACGCGGGCAACGATGTCTACCGCTTCGGTCGGGGTAGCGGCCAGGATACGGTTACGGAAAACGATTCGACGGCGGGCAACTCAGATTCGGTGGAGTTCGGAAGCGAGGTTGCCCCAACCGATGTCGTCGTGACCCGTGACTACAGCCATCTGTACCTCTCGATCAACGGTACTTCAGACAAGCTGACGGTGAGCCGCTACTTTGACGCCGATTCGTACAAAGTCGAAACGGTACGGTTTGCTGACGGCACCGCATGGAATGCCGCCGCCTTGCTGGCAAAGACATTGATTGCCACGGAAGGACCGGATCTTCTGATCGGCGGCTCGGGCGACGATACCTTCGATGGCCTTGGCGGCAACGACACGATCGACGGACAGGCCGGTGCCGATCTCCTGACCGGCGGCGCGGGAAACGACACTTTGGCCGGCGGTGCCGGTGACGACGTTCTGGTCGGCGGCGTGGGGACCGACCGGCTCAGCGGAGGCACCGGATCGGATACCTATCGGTTCGGCCGGGGAGACGGCCTCGATACCCTTGTCGAAGCCAGTTCGGCGACTGATGTGGATCGCCTGCTATTCGGTCCCGGCATCGCCCCCATCGACGTCTCGCTGCGCAAGAACAACACCATCACTTACCTCGGTACGAACAGCACGACCGACCGCATCGTCCTTGATACCACCTCCGGATCGATCGAGCAGATCGCGTTCGACGACGGCACCCTGTGGGACGCGGTGGCCATCGCAGCACACACGGTGGTGGGGATTGCCAACACGCAAACCGGGACTGCAGGAAACGACACATTCTATGTAGACAACAGTTCGGACGTAATTGTCGAAGGAGCAGGTCAGGGCAACGATACGGTAATCGCGGACGTCAGCTTTACGCTGGGGACGAATGTCGAGAATCTAACTCTTACCGGGGTCTTCGATCTCACTGGCAACGGGAATGCGCTGAACAACGTACTGAGGGGTAATAGTGGCGACAATATCCTGACCGGTGGTGCCGGAATCGACACCCTGATCGGCGGCGCAGGCAACGACACGTATACCGTCGGCGACGGAGGCTACTCGGGGCAGGAATCCACCGCGGATCTCGATGTGATTGTCGAATATTCGAATGAAGGTATCGATACGGCCAACGTCGTGCGGTTCGACTACACGTTGGCACCGAACGTCGAGAATCTGGTTGCCTCCAGAACTCAGCTGATAGGCGTCTCCGACGCTTATGGGTTGCCGCTGCGCGGCCGCAATCTCACCGGCAACGCGCTGGACAACGTCATCGACGCACGCAATGCCTATTACACGGGGGGTAACAACTATGTCACAACTCTGGATGGCGGGGCGGGCAACGACACGCTGATCGGCGGAGACAACGCCGACCTGTTCGTGCTCGACAATCCCGGCGACGTAGTGATCGAGAGTACGTCTTCTTCTACTGCTGCATGGTCGATTGACACGATAAAGGCGTCTTTCAGCATCCGGATTCAGGACGGGATCGAAAACCTCATTCTGTCGGGTACGGACGCGCTGGAGGGTACGGGCAACGCCGCAAACAACGTGCTGCAAGGCAACGCCGGAGCCAACGTGCTGTACGGCCTGGCAGGCGACGATACGCTGCTCGGGGGGGGCGGCGCCGACACGCTGGTCGGAGGAACAGGAAACGATACCTACTATCTCGATCCCCGGTACGGGACCGAGACCCCATTGTTTTTTCCGCTGCCGCCGGCCGAGGATACGATCGTCGAGTTGGCTGGCGAGGGCACTGACACCGTAGTCAGCGTCTATTCCGGCTATACGCTCGGCGACAATCTCGAGAACCTTGTCCTGGGCGGATACAAGGTGAGTACGGGTATCACCGATTATTACAACTATGCAGCGAACGGAACCGGCAACGATCTGGACAATTTGATTCAAGGCAATCAAGTCGCCAACGTACTTTCCGGAGGAGCGGGCAACGATATCCTGGACGGGAACTACGGCGCCGACACGTTGCAGGGGGGCGCGGGTGACGACGTCCTGAACGCAAACAGCCAGTATACGAATAGCTCTGACGATTCCGCCAACATATTCGATGGGGGGGCCGGGAACGATACCCTGAACGGTGGTGCGGGGTCGGATACTTACCGCTATTCCCGCGGTGACGGCGACGATGCGATCGTCGAAACCGGCGCATACAGCGGTGGCCCCGATATCGCAACGGACAAGATTGTCCTTGGGCCGGGAATTTCCTCCTCCCTCGTATCTATCGCGAAAAGCGGCAACGATCTCGTGCTCGATCTCGGTGCCCCGGGCGACCGGATAACGATCCGGAATTGGGAGCTTGCCTCGACCAATCGGATCGAGCGTATGGAGTTCTTCGACGGAACGGTTTGGTCAACTGCCGACATAGTGCAGCGGCTCGCCGGCCCAGTGCCGACGCTGGAATCTCCCGTTGCCGATCAGGCAACCCATGAGGATGAATGGTTCCAGTTCGCCATCCCATCGGGTACCTTTGCGAACCCTGGCGGGGGAGGGGAGCTAAGCCTTGGCGCCACGTTGACGGATGGGTCACCGCTTCCTGCGTGGCTGGCGTTCGACTCTGTTGGCGGGCGATTTTCAGGAACGCCGGCAAATGGCGACGTTGGACACCTGAGCATAAAGGTGACTGCCAGGAATGCGGGCGGAGGTTCAGTTTTCGATGTCTTCGATCTTGCAGTGCTCAACACCAACGACATTCCTACCGGAACCGTCGGCATCAACGGCAATGCGGTGCAGAACCAGACCCTGTCCGCCACCAATACTCTGGCTGACGAAGACGGCATGGGCACGGTGGGCTACCAGTGGCAGAGTTCCGCTGACGGCGCGACCTGGACTGATGTCGCCGGTGGAGTGGGTACGACGTTCACGCTGAGCCAGGCCCAAGTCGGTCAGCGGGTTCGTGTCGCTGCCGGCTATACCGACGGCCGTGG
>CAYTFA010000065.1:0-8333 GCA_964436755.1 uncultured Rhodocyclaceae bacterium
GCGGCAGGGAAGCGTGATCCTGCTCGACACCGACCTGGGCACGCTTTCAGGGCCGGCACGCGACGCGTTTCGTGCCGACCACGTCGGTTTCCTGTTCCAGCAATTCAACCTGCTGCCCTGGCTATCCGCGCTCGACAACGTGTTGCTGCCCTGCACTTTTTCGCGGCGGCGGCGGGAGCGGGCCGGCACGACGCCGCGGGCAGACGCCGAACGCCTGCTCGCCCACCTCGACCTCGGCGTGGAACTGTGGCGGGCGCCGGCTGCCGAATTGTCCGTCGGTCAGCAGCAGCGCGTCGCCGCTGCCCGTGCGCTGATAGGCCGCCCCGAGATCGTCATTGCCGATGAGCCGACATCGGCCCTCGACGCAGGGCGCCAGCAGGCCTTCGTCGACCTGCTGCTGCGCGAGACGGCGGCGGTGGACGCGACGCTCGTATTCGTCAGCCACGACCAGCGTCTCGCCGCCCACTTCGATCGGGCGCTGGCGCTGGCCGGGCTGAATGCGGTACCGGAGCCCCTATGAGGGCCGCCCTGATTCTTGCCGCGCGCAGCGCCTGGAGCCGGCGCCTGACGCTCGGCCTGACGCTTCTGGCCATAGCGCTGGCGACGACGCTGCTGCTGGCCGTCGAACGCATCCGCGTCGATGCCCGACAAAGCTTTGCCCAGTCCGTCTCGGGCGTCGACCTCGTGGTGGGCGCACGCACCGGGTCCGTGCCGCTGATCCTCTATGCAGTGTTTCATTCGGGCACCCCGAGCAACAACATCGCTTGGACGAGCTACGAGACACTTGCCAGTCATCCGGCGGTCGAGTGGGCACTGCCGCTGAGCCTGGGTGATTCGCACCGCGGCTTTGCGGTGCTCGGCACCACGCCCGAATACTTCGCGCGCTTTCGTCACGGTGATCGACAGGCTTTGCGCTTCGCCGCCGGCGAAGCGTTCGCCGGCATTTTCGAGGCGGTGGTCGGCAGTGAAGTGGCGCAGCGCCTTGGCTACCGGGTCGGCGACCGCATCACGCTCAGCCATGGACTCGGCGATCTTGGAGCCGAGCATGGCGACAAGCCATTCCGCATCACGGGCATTCTCGCGGCGACCGGGACGCCGGTGGACCGGACCGTGCATGTCGCCCTCGAGGCCATCACCGCGCTGCACCTCGACTGGATCGGCGGCGCACGGCTGCCGGGCTTTGCCGTCGCGCCGGAGCATGTCGCCAAGTTCGACCTGCGGCCCAAGGAGATCACGGCCGCGCTCATTGCCCTGAAGCAGCGCGGCGACGTCTTCCGCATGCAGCGCTTCGTCAACGGCTTCCGCGGCGAGCCGTTGCTGGCCGTCCTGCCCGGAGTCGCACTGGACGAACTCTGGCAGGCCGTCGGGGTCGTCGAGCGTATCCTGCTCGCAGTCTCCGCCCTGGTAGTGCTGGTCGGCCTGGCGGGGCTTGCTGCCACGTTGCTGGCGGGGCTGGACCAGCGGCGGCGCGAACTGGCCATACTCCGTGCGCTTGGCGCCGGCCCGCGCGACATCTTCGTGATGCTGCTCGCCGAAGGCCTGCTGGTGACCTCCTGCGGCGCCCTGCTCGGCCTGCTGCTGGTAACGCTTGCAGGTGCCGTCACGGCACCCTGGCTGCTCGACCGCTTCGGCATCGTGCTCGGGCCGGGGGTTTCGGGGCCGGGGGAACTCGGATTGCTTGCACTGGTCATTGCCACGGGCCTGCTGGCCGGGCTTGCGCCGGGCTGGCGCGCATGGCGCCTTTCGCTGACCGACGGACTGACGCCGAGGAACTGACATGAAACGATCGCTGACCATGCTTTGCGCCGCACTGGCCTTGGTCGCCACGGTGCCAGCCCTGGCGGCCGACGCCTTTGCCGAAATCCGCTGGGAGGAGCTCGTGCCCAAAGGCTGGGATCCAAGCGCCGGCCTGCGCGGCATGGATCTGGGCAAGCTGCAGGACTCGGACCCGCGCGCGATGGAGGCTCTCGAAAAGCTCAGGGCCGCCTGGGATGCGGCACCGCTCGAGACGTCGCTGGCCGGCCGGCGCGTGCGCCTGCCCGGCTTTGCGATTCCGCTTGAAGCCAAAGGAGAAAAGATCAGCGAGTTCCTGCTCGTACCCTACTTCGGCGCCTGCATCCATACGCCACCGCCCCCGGCCAACCAGATCGTGCACGTCGTGTCACCCAAGCCGCTGCCGCGCATGCGCAGCATGGATGCCGTCTGGGTCAGCGGCACGCTCAGCCTGCAGGGCGCCGCGACGCCATGGGGACGCGCCGGCTACCGGCTCACCGTGGAGAAGGTCGCCCCCTACGAAGAGCCGCGCCGGAAATAGGTACTCGCGCCGCCGGTCGGTTCAGTCGACCTGCAACAGCAAGCCCTTGAGGTACTCGCCCTCCGGAAATGCGAGGTCGACCGGGTGGTCGGCAGCGCCGTGGAGCTGGCGCAGGATGCGCGCCGTGCGACGGGCGTCGAGCGCGGCGCCGGCGACGATCTTGCGGAACAGCGTGGCGTCGATGCCGCCGGAACACGAATAGGTCATCAGCAGGCCGCCCGGCGCCAGCAGCTTCAGCGCCTGCAGGTTGATGTCCTTGTAGGCACGAGCCGCACGCTCGGCCTGGCTTGCAGTGGGGGCGAACTTCGGCGGATCGAGGATCACCAGGTCGAAGCGCTCGCCGCGATCGTGGAGCGCGCGCAGTTCGGCGAATACGTCAGCCTCGCGCCAGGAGGCGCGCGCAGCATCAAGTTGCGGATTGCGGGCAAGGTTGCACCGCGCGGCCTCCAGCGCCGGCGCCGAACTGTCGATCGACAGCACCCCGGTCGCACCGCCGGCCAGCGCCTGCAGCGAGAACCCGCCCGTGTAGCAGAAGCAGTTGAGCACGCGCCGTCCGCGCACCAGGCCCGCAACCATGGCGCGGTTGTCGCGCTGGTCGAGATAGAAGCCGGTCTTGTGTCCGTGACGGATGTCGACACCCAGGCGGATGCCGTGCTCCTCGATGACGACATCGGCCTCGGGCTCCGTGCCGTGCAGCCAGCCGGAGACGGGTTCCAGGCCCTCCAGCGCGCGCACATCGACGTCGGAACGTTCGAGCAGCCGAACGCACCCTGTCGCGCCAAGCAGCGAATCCGCAATCGCCGTGCGCCACTTTTCGGCTCCGGCCGACGTCAGCTGCAGCACCACCGTGTCGCCGTAGCGGTCGGCAATGATGCCGGGCAGGGCGTCGGACTCGGCATGGACGACGCGCAAGGCCGCCTGCCCGGCCAGCTCCGGCAATGCGGCCCGGCGCGCCAGGGCGGCCGCAACGCGACGCTTGAAGAAGGCATGGTCCACCGGCTCGGCCGCATCGAAGCTCCACATGCGGGCGCGGATCTGCGACGCCGGGCTCCAGGCTGCGCGGCCCAGCACCCGCCCATCCGCGGCATGGACTTCGACGGTGTCGCCCGGTCGCGCGCGCCCTTCGAGGCGATCGACTGCACCGGAAAACAACCACGGGTGACGGCGCAGGACGGATTTTTCCTTGCCGGGCTTGAGGATCAGGATGGCCATGGGTCGTTCTCCTCGGCTAGCGAGCCGTCCGCCAAGGCGCACCGCCGAATTCCTCGACGAGGAACTCGACCATGGCGCGCACCTTGGGCGAAAGGTTGCGGCCGCTCGGGTACGTCACATACAAGGGCACCGGTTCGACATGGTGCCAGTCGGTAAGAATGGGTACGAGGGTTCCGGCCCGAAGCGCCGTCGCCACCACGACGTCGGCCAGCCGCGTGATGCCGACGCCGGCAAGCGCCAGTTGCATCACGGTTTCGGCGTGGTTGGCGGCGATGTTGCCCGATACGTTGACGACACGAATGCCGTCGTCCGTATCGAAGGGCCAGCGCTTCAGTTGCGGCAGGCTGGTGATCCACAGGCAGTTGTGCTGCTGCAGGTCGTCGGGGGTGCGCGGTGTTCCGTAGCGGGCGAGGTAGGCGGGTGCGGCGCAGATCACGCGTTCGAGGTTGCAGATGCGGCGTGCCACGAGCGAGGATTCCTCGAGAGGACCGATGCGGATTGCGAGGTCGACACCTTCCTGCATCATGGACAGCCGCTCGTCGCTGATGGTGAGCTCCAGCGATACCGACGGATGGCGCTCCTGGAAGCGCGGTATGGCCGGCGCCAGCTGGTGCATGCCGAAGGTCGAGCCGCAGTGGATGCGCAGCAGGCCGCGCGGACTCGAAACCGCCTCGGTCACTTCCGACTCGGCTTCGTCCATCGCAGCCAATATGGTCCGGGCACGCCCGAAGAAGGCTTCGCCTTCGACGGTGAGCTGGAGCCGCCGCGTGGTTCGCTGCATCAGCTGGGCGCCGAGCCGGTCTTCCAGCCGACTGACGAGTTTGGACAGCGCGGAGGGGGTAAGACCCAGTTGCCGCGCCGCAGCAGAGAACCCGCCGGCTTCGACCGCCTTGACGAATGCCATCATTTCCGCAGCCCTGTCCATTCACATATTATGGACTAAATGGCACAAATGTTTTTCGCTTTGTATCTATTGTTGTTTTTACGAACAGGAATTACATTCTGTCCAACAAATATTGCAACGCAGCAAAGGATACCGTTGTGGCCCCGCTCGATACCGCCCGAATCATCCAGGAAGCCCGCGAGATGCGCGCACTTGAATTGCGCCATATGCAGGGAGTAGTGGCTGAGCGCGCGAGCGTGTATCTGGGACTTCTGGCCGGCAGCGCCCTTGCCTTGGCCGAAGTCGTGCGCCCCTTCTTCTCTTGGAATCCTCAGGATCCGGCGGCCCGTCGCCGTGGTCCCAGCCTGGTGGCCCGCGCCAATCATCTGCTGCGCGCCTGCTTCAGCTGGAACCCGCAGGCCCACCGGTACTGAACCGTCTCCTCCTCGGCCTAATCTTTCAGGCCGTTAGCCCCACCCCGCAAGGGTGGGGCTTTTTTATGCCAGTTCGCGATAGCGCCCGCCGTGGAAGATAAGGGGGGCCTTCGGCTCGCGCCGGAATCGCTCGACGTAGCCGACCAGGATGACGTGGTCGCCGCCCGGGTAGCGGATTTCATTGCGGCACTCGAACCAGGCGCTACAGCCACGCAAGAGCGGAACGCCTGAACCGCCCTCATCGAAGTCGAGCCCGGCAAAGCGGTCGGCCTGAGGCTGCGAGAAGCGCTGGGACAGATCGACCTGATCGGCAGCGAGGATATTCACCACATAATGGCTGCTGGCCTCGAAGGCAGGCCGTGTCGGCGACATCAGCCCCAGGCTCCACAACACCAGCGGCGGCTCGAGCGAAACCGAGGAAAATGAATTGATGGTGACGCCGACCGGGGTAGCGTCGGCGGCGCGAGTCGTCACCACGGCAACGCCGGTGGCAAACTCGCCTAGCGCATCTCGCAGCGACCGGCTGTCGAATCCGAACTGGAACGGCTGGTTCATTGGGGCGGGCCCTCGTCAGGCTCTACAATCTGGCGATACGTTCTAATATTTCGGAGCACCTGATGGGCATCGCCAACCGTATCGGTACACCGCTTTCTCCCTCCGCCACCCGAGTCATGCTGCTGGGCTGTGGCGAGTTGGGAAAGGAAGTCATTATCGCATTGCAGCGCCTGGGCTGCGAGGTCATCGGCGTCGATCGCTACCCCGATGCACCGGGAATGCAGGTTGCGCACCGCAGCCATGTCGTGACCATGACCGACGGCGCGGCACTGCGCGCCCTGATCGAAAAAGAACGGCCGGCACTTGTGGTGCCCGAAATCGAAGCCATTGCCACCGCAATGCTGGTCGAAATTGAAAATGCAGGAATCGCCGAGGTGATCCCCACGGCGCGTGCCGCGCAATTGACCATGAACCGCGAGGGCATTCGCCGGCTCGCCGCCGAGCAGCTCGGGCTGCCGACATCCCCCTACCGGTTTGCCGACACGCTGGCGGAAATGCAGGCCGCCATCGACGGCGGCATTGGGTACCCCTGCGTGGTGAAGCCCGTGATGTCCTCGTCGGGCAAGGGGCAATCGCTGGTAAAGACTCCGGCCGACGTGCAGAAGGCGTGGGATTACGCCCAGGCCGGCGGCCGCACCGGGGCAGGGCGGGTCATCGTCGAAGGCTTCATCGACTTCGACTACGAGATCACGCTGCTCACCGTGCGCGCACTCGGCGCCAGCGGCGCCGATTCCGGCAATCGCACGTCGGGCACGGTCGAGACGTTCTTCTGCGAACCGATCGGCCACGTGCAGGTGAGCGGCGACTATGTCGAAAGCTGGCAGCCGATGGCGATGACGGAAGCCGCGCTGCGGAAGTCCCGCGAAATTGCGCAGGCCGTCACCGGCAATCTCGGCGGGCGCGGCATCTTCGGTGTCGAACTGTTCGTCAAGGGCGACCAGGTCTGGTTCTCCGAAGTCAGCCCGCGCCCGCACGACACCGGTCTGGTGACTCTGGCCACGCAGCGCTTGTCGGAGTTCGAGCTGCATGCACGCGCCATCCTCGGCCTGCCGGTCGACACCTCCCTGCGCCGCCCGGGAGCTTCCGCCGTGATCTATGGCGGCATGGAGGAAAAGGGAATCGCCTTCGAAGGCGTCGCCGAGGCGCTCCAGGTACCGGAATCCGACCTGCGCCTTTTCGGCAAGCCGGAAAGCTTCCTCAAGCGACGCATGGGCGTCGCCGTGGCGAATGCCGACACGACGGACGAGGCGCGCCGCCGCGCCCAGCTTGCGGCCTCGCGCGTGAGGCCGGTCAAGGGGTGAACCGGGCTGCATCGGATTTCGCCCGCCGGCTGCGGCGCTGGCATGCGCGACACGGCCGCCACGACCTGCCCTGGCAGAACACCAGCGATCCGTATCGCGTCTGGCTGTCGGAAATCATGCTGCAGCAGACCCAGGTCGCCACCGTGCAGCCCTATTACGAGCGCTTCCTGGCGAGTTTTTCGACACTGGCGCGCCTTGCCGCCGCACCGCTCGACGAGGTCATGGCGTTGTGGAGCGGGCTCGGTTACTACGCGCGCGGACGCAACCTGCACGCCTGCGCACGAACGATCGTGGCAGAGCACGGCGGGGAGTTTCCGCGCGATGCATCTGCGATCGCGCGGCTGCCTGGCATAGGCCGCTCGACCGCCAACTCGATTGCCGCCTTCTGCTTCGGCGCTAGCGCCCCGGTGCTCGACGGCAACGTCAAGCGCGTACTGTGCCGCTGCTTCGGCATCGACGGTTTCCCCGGCAGGGCATCGGTGGAAAGGAGTCTGTGGCAGCTTGCCGAGGATCTGGCACCGGCTCGCCACTGCGGCGACCACAACCAGGCGCTGATGGACCTCGGTGCAACAGTCTGCACGCGCGCCAGGCCGCGCTGCGACGCATGTCCGCTGGCGGCCTCGTGCGTTGCATTGGCGAGCGGCCGTACCGCCGAGCTGCCGGCGCCGAAGCCGCGCCGCGTGGTACCACGCCGGCAGGCTACGCTACTGGTGCTCGACGACGGACAGCACGTACTACTGGAAACGCGGCCGCCCTCCGGAATCTGGGGCGGCCTGCAATCGCTGCCGGAACTGCCCGCTGGCGAAGAGCCGGCCGCATGGGCGGCGCAGCGCTTCGCCTGCCGGGTGCTCGCCGTGGCGCCGGTGCCCGCGATCGACCACGCGTTCAGCCACTTTCGCCTGCACATCACGCCGCTGGTACTGCGCGTCGAGCGCACGCCGGCGGCGATGGAGCCCCGCTTCGAATGGCTGGCCGCGGCGGCACTGGAAAAGGCGGCATTGCCCGCGCCGGTGCGCCGCATCCTGGCTCAGAGGTCGGGCAGCAGCCCCTTGCCTTCGAGGTAGCGATAGATGATCTCGAGGCGGTCGATGCCGTCGTCGAGTTCCAGCAGTTTCTGCCGTGCCAGCGACGGGATCGGCAGCACCTCGGCATAGCGCATGCCGAGCCAGTGGGCATCGAAAAACCGATGCGGCGCGGCCGGCGCATTCGGCGCACCTTTTTCCATGTCCGCAACGACGGCACGCAGCAGGGGAACCAGCCGCGCGTAGGGCCCCGGCACCGGCAGTACCGGCGGCGGCGGAATCGGTTCCACCTCGGCGCGCAGGAGGCCGGACGCCTCGACCCAGCGACGCCGGATACGGAAGCGGTCGCCCCCCTCGGCGACGACTTCGAGCACGCCCAGGGTCGGCATGTCCCACTCGGCAATGCGCGCCAGCGTGCCGATCTCGTGCGGTTCTGCGGCAAGCCCGCCGCGCTGCGCCACCTCCTCGCCTTGCGCGATCAGGCAGACGCCGAAGGGCTCTTCCGACTTGAGGCAGGCCTTGGCCATGTCCATGTAGCGCTGCTCGAAGATGCGCAGCGGCAGCCTCCCGCCGGGAAACAGCACGGTGCGCAGGGGGAACAGCGGGATGATC
>CAYTFA010000066.1:0-8314 GCA_964436755.1 uncultured Rhodocyclaceae bacterium
TGTCGGCGTCAGCCTCGACGGCCTCGGTGCCACCCATGACAAGTTCCGCCGCATGGAAGGCGCATTCGACCTGTCGCTGGCCGGCATCCGGCGCTGCCGCGACGCCGGACTCAAGGTCGGCGTGCGCTTCACCATGACCCAGGACAACTTTCAGGACCTGCCAGGGCTGCTGAGGCTGGTCGAGGACGAGGGCATCGACCGCTTCTATTTCTCCCACCTGAATTACGCGGGGCGGGGCAACAAGAACCGCAAGGACGATGCGCGCCACCAGATGACGCGTGCCGCGATGGACCTCCTGTTCGACACCTGCTGGGAATATCAGCAGCGCGGCCTGCAAAAGGAATTCACCACCGGCAACAACGACGCCGACGGCGTCTACCTGCTGTTCTGGCTGCAGCGGAGATTCCCGGACAAGGTCGAGCACATCCGGCGCAAGCTGGCGCAGTGGGGCGGCAATTCGAGCGGGGTAAACGTCGCCAACATCGACAACCTCGGCAATGTCCATCCGGACACCATGTGGTGGCACTACACGCTGGGCAACGTGCGCGAACGGCCCTTCGGCGACATCTGGAACGACGTTTCCGATCCGCTGCTGGCCGGCCTCAAGGCGCAGCCGCGCAAGGTTGGTGGCCGATGCGGAGCCTGCGTGCACTTCGACATCTGCGGTGGCAACACGCGCGTGCGTGCCCAGCAGATGAGCGGCGACCCATGGGCCGAGGACCCCGGCTGCTACCTGACGGACGAGGAAATCGCCGCGCCGTCGGCGCGTTCCTAGCAGGCGCGCCGGGCCGTTTCAGCGTGCCGGAGACAGGCCTGGCGCGCCGGCCGGATCGCTGACGAAGCCTATCCTGACCAGGCCTGCCCGGGCTGCCAGGGCCATCACCTGCGCTACTTTTTCGTAGTGGGCATGGCGGTCCGCGCGGATGTGCAGTTCCGGCTGCGGCTGTTTGCGCGCCTCAATGGCAAAGCGCTGCGCCAGCGTGTCGATGGATGTGGCCGCGCCGTTCCAGAAGAGCTGCCCGTCTTCGCGTATGCCGAACTCGATGTGCGAAGGTCGCGTCACGTTCGCCGTGCTGGATGCCTTGGGCAGGTCGATCTTCACCGCATGGGTGAGCAGCGGCGCGGTGACGATGAATATCACCAGCAGCACCAGCATGACATCCACCAGCGGCACCATGTTGATGTCGGCCATGGGCGCCTCGCGGCGCCGCCGGGCGATGTCAGCGCTGCCCATTCTTCACCGTCAGCAGCACGTAGAGGTCATGCGCGAAGGATTCGAGCCGCGAGATCCACTTGCGGTTGCGCCGGTTGAAGGCGTTGTAGGCCAGAACGGCGGGGATGGCCACGGCGAGGCCGAGCGCCGTCATGATCAGTGCCTCGCCGACCGGTCCGGCCACCTTGTCCAGCGTTCCCTGGCCACTCATGCCGATCTGCACCAGGGCGTGGTAAATGCCCCAGACCGTGCCGAACAGGCCGATGTAGGGTGCAGCCGAGCCGGCCGACGCGAGCACAGTGAGGCCGTGTTCCGATTCCGCCGCCTCGCGGTCGACGGCATTGTTCAACGTGCGCGTCAGGTATTCGCCCATGCCGCCCGCTACCGCGAGGTTGCCGTCGCCGGCATGGGCGCGGGCCTTCAGGGCTTCGTCCACCAGGGCAGCGAAGGCGTTGTCGGTGCCGTTGCCCATCTTCGCTGCGATGTCGTCGAGCGAAGTCGCCTGCCAGAAGCCGCGCACGAAGGCGTCGGCGCGGCGGCCGGCCAGCCAGTTGGCGATGCTGCGCGTGGCGATCAGGTACCAGCTGGCGATCGAAAGCGCGAGCAGGACGCCCAGTACGGTCCTGCCTACGCCATCGACCTGGGCGAGAAAGTGGGCAAAGCCGAGTCCTTGTTCCATGGGATCAGGTTCCTTGCAGGACAAACTTGAACGGCTGCAGCGCGATCGCCCGCGCCGGCTGCCCATTGCGCTGCGCCGGCGTGCAGCGCCACGCCTTTACGGCGACCAACGCCGCCTCGTCGAGGCGCGCGTGGCCACTGCTGGCCTGGATTCGTGCCACGGCGACGTGACCGGCCTCGTCCAGTTCGACGCGAAGGACGACCGTGCCTTCCTCACCCAGGCGCCGCGACTGCGACGGAAAGGCAGGTGGCGTACGGGCGGGGCAGGCGACGGCAAGTTCCGTTGCCATCGCCACCGGCTCGAGCCGTTGCAGAGCGGGCGCAGGCTGGATATCCACACTTGCCGGCGGCATGGCGGCCGGTTCCGCAGGCAGAGCGGGAGCCGTCGCGACGATCTGCGGTACCGGTGCCGTCTCGAAACGTCGAGGCGTCGGGCGCTTTGGCTCGTCCTTCCGCACCTCGGGTGCTGCGGCGATGAAGTCGACGAACAGCGTCGCGGTCTCCTGCGCCGACGGCAGCAGCTTTTGCTGCCAGAGCAGGGCGAGTACGGCGCCATGCACGGCGACGACGAACAGCAATGCCGCGAACGGTTCGCCGCCGCTTCGCGGGTTCACTGCGTCCTCCCGGGATTGCGCAGGAAGGCAGCCAGGACTTCGCGCGCCGGCGCTCCGGCGTAGAAGCGCGGCGTGCCTCCGGCGGGAATCAGGGCGACGTAGGGCGTCAACCCGCGCCACTCCGGATTGACCGCGTAGCGGAGCGCCATGGCGTCGTCGGCAAAAACGTAGAGGGAGTCGGCTTGCCGGTAGTGGCGACTGGTGCGCAGCTCCCCTTCGTGTCCGGCCCCGTCCATCACGACGACGGCGAGTCGCGTCGATGTGGGCGCCTTGCGCATGGCCTGGGCGATCGCCTCGATGGCCAGCGGGCAGTGCGTGCAGTCGGTCGTCGAGAAGACGACGATCGACGGCTGCGCCGGGGCCTGGGCAAGCGCCTTCCAGCTTGCACGGTCGAACGGCAGTATGCCGCGAGGAGCACCGATAGCCGGCAGCGCCGCCGCGAGCAGGAATGCGGCAATGGCCAAGGTAGTGATCAGGTGCCTAGGACGGGATTGGAATGACATGGATCGTGCTCGTTGTACGCCAGATCACCAGGATCATGGATGCCGTTGCCACCAGGCGCGGGTGGTCGTTCTGTTCCGCGCTCGCGGCCAGTTCGCGCAGCGCAAAGGCGGCGCCATCGTCCGTCGACACCCAGGCCTGGAGCCGGGTCTGCGTGCCGTCGTAGCTGCGCCAGGCGACGATGACGGAGGCGCCGGCGGTCGCGACGTCGGCATGTTCCGCCCGCGGATCGGGAAGTTCGCGCACTTCGCCGAGCGGTAAGCCATCAGCGGCAAGCCTGGCATAGCGGACCGCGGCACGACCGTTGCGTTCGCCGAACCACGTGGCGTGGTAGCCGCCCGTACGCGCCGGGGCGAGTCCGGGACCGTGGTGGGGACAGGCATCGAGATGCCAGTTGTCGAAGGTGGCGCGCACCGGCGATGCAGCGCCCGCGCCGAGCACGGCAAAGGCATGGTCACGCACGTTGGGCTCGAAGACATGGCGCCACAACGCGGCGATGCCGCCTTGCGGCGTCGGCGAAAGTGCAATCCGGCAGCACTCGCAGCTGTGGTCGGCCAGCTTGATGTCGGCGCCGAAGCTCGCGCCGCCGTCGCGCGACTCATTGCGGTAGATGGCCGCACCGCGGTAGCCGCCCGAACCCTTGCCTGTCGCGATCTGATCGCGCTTGTCGATCCACACCGTATGCAGGGTGCCGCGCGCATCGAATGCCAGCGACTCGAAGCGATGGGTGATCACCTGACGATCCCGGTGCGCGGTGAACGGTGGCGAGAATGTCGCGCCCCCATCGGCCGAGCGCAGCATCCGGATCTCGCCGGTATAGAGGCGAGCCAGTGGCTGGGTATAGGAGATGACCACCTGGCGGTCAGGGCCGAAGGCGATCTTGGGCCGGTTTTCACCATCCGCGGCGACCCGGTCGGTACCGATGTCGAGCAGACGCGATGGGGTCCAGGTATGGCCGAGGTCGTTGCTCGCCTGGGTGAAGAGCCGGCCCTCGCGGTTCAGGCCAACCACCCAGAGCGCGCCGTCGGGCGCGACGGCGGCACCGATCGACAATTCGGCCTTGCGCGGCTGGGCTCCCTCCGTCCGGCCCTCGTGCGTTGGCCCGGCAGCAAATGCGGTTGCCGCGGTAAGGGCGACGATGGCGCAGAGGGTTCTCACCAGGCCGCTTCCACGGTCGCGTAAAGGGTGCGCGGGAGGCCGGGGGAGAGCGCCGGTGCGGCTCCGGTGCCGCTGGCGCTGTCGGCATAGCGCTTGTCGCCCAGATTCAGCACGCGACCCGCCAGGACCAGGCCCTTGCTCACCTCGTGCCGCAGGCGCAGGTTCCAGAGTTCGTGCCCGGGGTATTTCCCGGTGTTTGCGGCATCCAGCCAGTAGGAGCCCGTCTTGGTCCACTCGAGCTGCGCCGTCGTGGCCGTCGTCGGAGTCCAGCTCAGGCGCAGGTTGCCGAGGACGCGCGGCGCGGATTCGATCTCCTTGCCGTTCAGATTGGCCCCGGTGAACTGGTTGGTGATCCAGGTCTCGTACGTATGCCGGGCGTACGAGTAGGCCAGGTCAACGCGCCATTGCGGTCCGAACGCCTTGCCGAGGCCGAGTTCGACCCCCTCGTGCCGCGTGCTGCCGTTGTTGGTCGATATCGTGGTCAGGTTCGCTGCGTCACGCTGGCTGAGGATGTCGTTGTCCTTGCGCAACGAATAGGCGGTAACTTCGTAGTTCCAGCCGGAACCGCTACCCCGCAGGCCCAGCTCGTACTGTTCGGCGACGATGGGCTTCAATTGCAGGGCGTCGTCCGCCTTGGTGCGACCCAGCGCCAGCGTCGTGTCGTGCCCGGCGCGGAACAGGTTGCTCTCGCTCGGCGCGCGAAAGCCCTGGCTATAGGACGCGTAGGCATGGGTATCGGCGGTGACGGCCAGGTTGGCCGCCAGCTTGGGGCTGGCGCGCGAGAACGCGCGCGATCCGCCGGAGTTCTGCCAGTAATGCTTGGTGCCGAACACCAGGTCGCCCGCCGCGAGGTTGTTGGTCGCCTTGTAGCTCAGCGTGTCGTAGCGCAAGGCGGCTGTCAGGCGCAGGGGCTCGAGCGGCGAAACCTCGTAGTGCAGGTAGGGAGAGGCACTCTGGTAGGTCACGTCGTAGTCGTAGATGCGCGGCCCGACGGCGTAGCAAGTGAACTTCTGCGAACTGGTGGCCGTTCCTGCCACCGTGCAGCCGGCGAAGTTAAGCGCATCCTCGGTGCGCTTGCCCGGACTGTAGTCGTAGTCGAGGCCGGCGATGACGCGCTGACGCGTCGCTCCGTCGAAATCCCTGCGCCACTTCAACAGAACTCCCAACGAATTGACCGTGGTCTTCTCGATGCGCGGATCGCCGGTGGCTGCGGTGCTGAAGTTGTAGGACCCGTTGAGGTCCATGTAGTTGTGGCGGAAGTAGGGCGTGATCGACAGCAGCGTGTCGCTGCCCAGTTCCTTGTCGATATTGGTCGACAAGCGCAGGGCCTCGACCTTGCGGTAGGCCACGGACCTGGCGTTCACCGTGGGGGAGTTCTCGTACTCGTACTGCGTCAGCGCCGAGTTGGCGCCGGTTTGCTGGTCGATCCTGGTGTAGCCCAGGATCGTCTTCAGCGCGGTGTCGAGCGCCGGGGTATGGTCCCAGCGCAGGTTGACGCTCTGCCTGTCGTACGCCGTCTTGTCGCGCCAGCCGTCCGTATGCGAGATGTTGATGTCGCCGCGCAGGGCGCCGTTGTCCCCGCGTCCCGTGTTCGCCGACCCGAGGACGCGATACCAGCCGAAGCTGCCGGCTTCTCCCGAAAGCTCGGCGCCGCCGGCTCGGGTCGGGGCGGGAGTCAGGACGTTGATGGTTCCGCCGATTGCGTCGGATCCGTAGAGTGCGGAGCCGATACCCTTGACGACCTCCACTCCGCCGGCTTGCGGCAGGTTGATCTCGTAGAGCGCGTTATGGTTGAAAAAGCCTGTGGCGCGCGTGGGAATACCGTCCTCAAGGTAGAGATAGACCGGATCGGTGCCGATCTTCTGGCGTATGCCCATGGTGTGGCCTTCGCCATTGGTGACATTGACCGCGACGCCGGGAATCTGCCCCAGCAGTTGCTGCGGATGGGCGGGTGCGGCCAGATGCACGGCGTCCCTGGCGATGACGCCGACCGAGGCCGAGGCCTCGACCAGCGGCGTTGCTTCGCGCGTCCCGGTGACGGTCACCGCATCGAGCTGGGCGGGAGCGTCTGCCGCCTGGGCTGCAGCGAGGCTGCTCATGACCAGTGCGCCGGCGGCAAGGGTCTTGAGATACGACGTCGGGTGAACTATCGGGCGGGGCATGCCAATCTCCGGATTGCGGTCCGGAGCGGACGCGCGGTAGGTGGTAAGAAGACGGCGCGAATTGTGCGTTGAAGGCACTGCCCGCGCCTGCGGCGAATTGCCCCATGCGACATTCCGCCGCGCGGCACGATGTCGCAGGGGGAGGCTTCATGAAGTCGGCTTGACGGCAATCAAGGTGACCGGGCTTTCGCTGTCTGGCGGACCGGCTGTTCGGTGTCTGCCTGTGGGTTGGGGGAGTCGCCGTGCGATCGGTGACGTGTAGTCGCCGCCGACTTCTGGGATAATTCACCCTATCCGCATGAACTCCTGAACTTGCAGCGCATGGCCCGCTCCACACCCCAGACCCGTTGCCAGGGACGCAGCAACTGCAATGCCTGCGCTCTGCGCCGCGACATGGTCTGCGGCGACGTAACGCTGGACGAGCTGATCGACTTCCATGCCGGCATCGATGATTTCGATTTTGAGCCCGGCGCCGCGCTTTTTTCGGTGGGCACACCGGCGGATGCGGTGTATTGCATCCGCGCCGGCGCCGTGAAGATGGTGCATCTGGAACCGAGCGGCCTGACGCGCATCGTGCGCGTGCTCAAGCTGGGTGACGTCGCCGGCCTCGAATCGGTATTCCGCGAGAGCTACGACTATTCCGCGGTCGCCGTCGACAAGGTGCGCGCCTGCCGCATACCGATGAGCTACTTCCGCAAGTTCATCGCCGAACACGGCGACCTGCAGATGCGCCTGATCGAAAGTTCGCAGACCGCGCTGGCCGAGGCGCAGAACTGGCTTGCGCAGATCGTCGGCGGCAACACGCCGGCGCGCACGCGTATGGCACGGCTGCTGCTCAAGCTGCGCTCGGGCGGCGGCGACCACATCATCCGTTTCTCCGGCGAGGACATGGCGGCGATTCTCGGCGTCACCTTCGAGACGGTAAGCCGCGTGACCTCCGAATTCACGCGCCTGGGCATCCTGCAGAAGGTGTACGGCGGGCGCGCCAACAGTTACTTCCGCGGCGACATCGCCGCGCTCGAGAAGATTGCCCAGGAAGGCTAGCGCAGCGATGAATTTCGTGAAAGCACTGCATCGGTCCGTCGTCGCCGCCGTCGCCATCGGATGCCTGTTGCCGGCCGCGGTCGTGTGGGCGGCGCCCGATGCGCCAGCACTCTACCAGCAGCACTGTGCGGTCTGCCACGGGCCGGGCCGGCTCGGCCTGACCGGACCGGCCCTGTTGCCGGAAAGCCTGGTGCGCCTGCGCAAGGCCGAGGCGGTCAAGACCATCGCCGAGGGGCGCGCTGCGACCCAGATGGCGGGCTTTGCCGATCGCCTCGCCAAGGAAGAGATTGCCGCCCTGGCCGATTACGTCTATACGCCGGTGTCGCCGGCGCCGGCGTTCTCGGAGGCGGACATCGCCGCCTCCCGCGTCGTCTACCACGCTCCGGGGAGCCTGCCCGACCGGCCGGCCGACGCCTTCAAGGGCGTGGACATGATGAACCTGTTCATCGTGGTCGAAACAGGCGACCACCACGTGACGATCCTCGACGGCGATCGGCTCGAGCCCATCCACCGCTTTCCCAGCCGCTTTGCGCTGCACGGCGGGCCGAAATTCACGCCCGACGGGCGCTATGTCTACTTTGCCTCGCGCGACGGCTGGATCAGCAAGTTCGACATCTGGAACCTTGCGCTCGTCGCCGAAATCCGCGCCGGACTCAACACGCGCAACGTGGCCGTATCCGGCGACGGCAAGTACCTCGCCGTGGCCAATTACCTGCCGCATACGCTGGTGCTGCTCGACGCCGATCTCAAGCCGCTCAAGGTACATGCGGTGCTCGATCGCAATCGCAAGGAAAGCTCGCGCGTCTCCGCGGTCTATGACGCCGCACCGCGGCAGAGTTTCGTCGCTGCGCTGAAGGACGTGTCCGAGGTCTGGGAAATCAGCTACAACCCGCGCGCCGAGGACATCCCGGGGGGCGTGATCCACGATTTTCAGTACAAGGAGG
>CAYTFA010000067.1:0-8241 GCA_964436755.1 uncultured Rhodocyclaceae bacterium
CGCGCCACCAGTTCCTCGGCGTGGGAAGCCCCGCGCAGGAAGCTGAAGTTGGAAAGGCAGTGGAGCTCGGCGTAGGCCGGCAGGACGGGCATGGCGGGGATGGCGGAAACCGGGTACTGTTCATATACACAGTACCACGAATCCGCCCCGGGCCGGCGTACTCAGGGCGCCACGCCCTGAGCCCATACTCAGCGTGCCGGCCGTCCCGCCTCGTACCAGGCCCGGGAGCGGTTTACCACCCGGACGACCAGCAGCATCACCGGCACCTCGATCAGCACGCCGACCACCGTGGCGAGCGCCGCGCCCGACTCGAAGCCGAACAGGCTGATCGCAGCGGCCACGGCCAGCTCGAAGAAGTTGCTGGCCCCGATCAGGGCCGAGGGACAGGCCACCTCGTGCGCCTCGCCGGCGGCGCGGTTGAGCCAGTAGGCCAGCGCCGAGTTGAAGAGCACCTGGATCAGGATGGGCACCGCCAGCAGCGCGATCACCAGCGGCTGCTCGATGATGGCCCTGCCCTGGAAGGCGAACAGCAGTACCAGCGTGGCCAGCAGCGCGGCGATGGACCACGGCCCGATCCTCGCCATCGTCGCCTCGAAGCGGGCCCGCCCGGCCGCCCCGCCGTCCCCGAGCAGCATCCGGCGCCAGCCCTGGGCAAGGCCGAGCGGGATCACGATGTAGAGCACGACCGAGGTAAACAGCGTATCCCACGGCACGGTGATGGCCGAGATGCCGAGCAGCAGGCCGACGATGGGGGCGAAGGCGAACACCATGATGGTGTCGTTGAGCGCGACCTGCGACAGCGTGAACAGCGGGTCGCCGTTGGAAAGCCGGCTCCAGACGAACACCATGGCCGTGCACGGCGCCGCCGCCAGCAGGATCAGGCCGGCGATGTAGCTGTCGAGCTGGCCCGCCGGCAGCCAGGGCGCGAACAGGTTGCGCACGAACAGCCAGCCGAGGAAGGCCATCGAGAACGGCTTCACCAGCCAGTTCACGAAGAGGGTGACGCCGATGCCGCGCACGTGCTGGCGGACTTCGTGCAGCGCGCCGAAATCCACCTTGACCAGCATCGGGATGATCATCACCCAGATCAGCAGGCCGACCGGGAGGTTGACGCGCGCCAGCTCCATGCGGCCGAGCGCCTGGAACGGCGCCGGCACGAACTGGCCGAGCGCAATGCCGGCGAGGATGCAGAGGAAGACCCAGAGCGTGAGCCAGCGCTCGAAGAAGCTCATGGGGGCGCCGGCGGCGGTCTTGGCGGCGGCTTCGCATTGGGCGGACATGTCAGCGCTCCGGTTCTTCGTGGATGCGGCGCGCGGCGGCCACGATGTCCTCGCGCGACAGGCTTTCCAGCGGCAGTGCGAGGAAGGCCGAGATGCGGCTGTGCAGCGACGCGTAGGCCTGCTCGAAGGCCGCGCGCCGGGCCTCCATCGGCTCGACGTGCGCCGGATCGGGAATCGCCCAGTGTGCCGTCGTCGGGTGGCCGGGCCACACCGGGCACGGCTCGTTCGCGGCGTTGCCGCAGACGGTGAAGATGAAGTCGATGCGCGGCGCCCCGGCCTGCGCGAACTCGTCCCACGACTTGCTGCGCGCCCCCTCGCAGGGGATGCCGTGCCCGCGCAGGGTTTCGAGGGCGACCGGATTGACGGCCCCGGCCGGCCGGCTGCCGGCCGAATAGGCCTGGACGCGGCCCCAGCCCAGGTGCTTGAACAGCATCTCGCCGAGGATGGAGCGCGCCGAGTTGCCGGTGCACAGCACGAGAACGTTGAAGCTCATGCGAACCAGCCCTCGACCTTGCTGCGGGCCGGCACGCCGCCGGCATGCACGACCCTGCCGTCGATCACCACGCCGGGGGTGCTCATCACGCCGTGGGCGGCGATGGCCTTGAGGTCTTCCACCTTTTCCAGGCGGATCTCGACGCCTTTGGCGCGGGCCACGTCCTCGACGAGCTTGCTGGTGTTCTGGCAGTTGGCACAGCCCGTGCCGAGGATCTTGACGTGCTTCATCGCAGCCTCACAGGATCAGGTTGAACAGGTAGCCGACGACGAGGATGCCGCTGCCGACCACGCCGGCAAAGGTCAGGATCAGGGGCAGCTTCAGCACCCGGCGCAGGATCACCATCTCCGGCAGCGACAGCGCGATCACGCTCATCATGAAGGCCAGCGCGGTACCCAGGGCGGCGCCCTTGCCCAGCAGCGCCTCGACGACGGGCAGGATGCCGGCGGCGTTGCTGTACATCGGCACGCCGAGCAGCACTGCCGCAGGCAGCGACCACCACGGCGCGTCGCGGCCCATGAAGGACGCCATGAAGTCCTCGGGTACGTAGCCGTGGATGCCGGCGCCGACGGCGATGCCGGCCAGCACCCAGGGCCAGACGCGGCCGACGATCTCCTTCACGTGCGCCACGCCGGCGTCGATGCGCTCCGGCCAGGAGGGCGCCGCCGATGCGTAGTCCGCCGCCTGCGTCGATTGCATTTCGCGTACCCAGTCCTCGAGGTGGCGCTCCATGCCGAGCCGGCCGATGACCAGGCCGGCGACGATGGCGACGGCAAGGCCGAGGCCGAGGTAGAGCGCCGCCACCTTCCAGCCGAACAGCGCAAAGAGCAGCGCCAGCGCGACTTCGTTGACCATCGGTGCCGAGATCAGGAACGAGAAGGTCACGCCGAGCGGCACGCCGGCGGAAAGGAAGCCGATGAACAGCGGCACCGCCGAGCAGGAGCAGAACGGCGTGACGACGCCGAGGCTCGCGGCGAGGACGTTGCCGATGCCGAGGCGGCGGCCGGACAGCAGCGCGCGCGTCCGCTCCGGCGCGACGAAGGTATGCACGATGCCCATCAGGAAGACGATGCCGGTAAGCAGCAGCAGCACCTTGGGCGTGTCATAGACGAAGAAGCGCACCGCCTCGCCCAGCCGCGACCCGCGCGCGAGGCCGAGCAGCGCCACCGCGCCATCGGCTACCACGGCCAGGCTGGCGTAGGCCGCGATCCATGCCGCCAGCCAGGGCAGCAGCCGTCGCCAGACGCCGCCGTGCAACAGGGCCGCGCTCATGCCTTCACCCGGGCGCGGCGCCGCGCAACGGTGTTTGCGGCCTGGGTTTTCGGCAGGCAGGCCCCACCCTGGCAGCAGTCGTCGGTAAGGAAGGCGATCAACTCGTCCATCGCCGCGTAGTCGGCCGAGTAATGGATGAAGCGGCTGGCGCGCTCGCCGCGGATGAGGCCGACGCGCGACAGGTGGGCGAGGTGGAAGGACAACGTCGCCGGCGCCATGCCGAGCTGCTCGCCGATGGCGCTGGCGTACACGCCCTGCGGCCCCGCCTCCACCAGCAGGCGGAAGATCGCCAGGCGCGATTCGTGGCCGAGGGCGGCCAGGCGTTCTGCGGCATCCAGAGTTTCCATATTTCCAATTCTATCGAATTATTGTGACGCGTGTGTTGCAAGCCTCGGTTGGCAGCCCGCCGCCCAAGTGATAGGGTGCGCCTGCCGCACTGTTGCGGCGAGATCTGCGCACCTGCCTTGAAACCGAATGAATCCCTACCACCTGCCGAGTGGCTGACCCGCATTTTCGCCGGCGCCCACGTCGCCATCGGCATCTCGCGCCTCGCCGATGGCCGCTTCGTCGCCGTCAATCGGGCCTTCGAAAAGCTCTTTGGCCAGCGCAGGAAGGAAATCATCGGCCGTACCTCGATCGAACTGGGTCACTGGGTCGACCCCGAGGACCGGAACCGGCTCATAGGCAAACTGCGCGCCGGGGAGCAGGTCAATTCATTCGAACTGCGTTACCGCAAGCGTTCCGGCGAAATCGGCAACATGATGGTTTCGGCTCAAATACACGACCTCGGCGGCGAACCCTATCTGGTCGGACTGCTCACCGACGTCACCGAGCGCAAGCGCGCACTTCGCGACGCGGAAGAAAACCAGGCGCGCCTCGACGCCATCCTGAAGCTGTCCCATGTCCTCGTCTTCCACCAAGACAGGCGGTTGCGCTACACCTGGGTTGCCAATCCCGTCCTCGGCGTCCGCGCCGACGACGTCCTCGGCCGCACCGATACCCAGATACTCGGACCGACAGCGGCCCGGCCGCTGAATGCAATCAAGCGGCGCGTATTGCGCACCGGCCGTGGCGAACGCCAGGAAGCCTGGGTGACCAACAACGGCCGAACAGGCTGCTTCGACTTCATCGTCGAACCGGAGCGCGCGGCGGACGGCCGCATCACCGGCCTGATCTGTGCTGCCGCCGACATCACGCGGCGCAAGCGCGCTGAGGAGCGCCTGCAACTGCAAGCCGACATCCTCGACGCGCTCGAGGAAGGCGTTAACCTCGTTGACCGGACGGGCTACATCCGTTACACCAATCCCAAATTCGACGCCATGTTCGGCTATGCCGTGGGCGAACTGCTCGGCCAGCCGGTGGCCGTCCTCAACGCGCCGGGCTGGGACACGCCGGAAGCGACCGCGCGCTCGATCCAGCGCGCGCTTGATCGCCACGGATCCTGGAGCGGCGAGATCAAGAACCGCCGCAAGGACGGCAGCGAGTTCTGGACGCGCGCCCATATCGTCGCCACCGACCATCCCAAGCTCGGCCCGGCCTGGATATCGGTGCAGGCCGACATCTCCGATCTGCGCGCCGCACAGGCCGAGCGCGATGGCGCCCACCGCACCATCGTCGGGCTCGCCGACCACCTGCAGCAGCAGCTCGAGGAGCAGCGGCGCGAACTGGCGCGCGAGGTGCACGACGAGATCGGCGCCACGCTGACGGGTATCCGCCTCCATCTCGATACCCTGGCCCATCGCGCCCGCAGTGGTGAAGTCGACGACATCCGCGTCCTGGTGGACCGGGCGCTGACAAGCACGCGTGCGCTGTGCAGCCAGTTGCGCCCACCGATGCTCGACGACCTCGGCCTTGCCGATACCCTGCGCTGGTACGCGCGGGACTGGGCGCAGCGCTCCGGCATTTCTACTCGACTCCGCATTGCGGCACCCAAAGAGGAACCGCCCGACGCACTTTGCATCGACCTCTTCCGCATGCTGCAGGAGCTGCTGACCAACGTCGCGCGCCATGCCGGGGCCAGCCACGTGGCTGTCACTCTATCCGGCGGGCGCAAGGGGCTGACGCTGCGCGTCAGCGACGACGGGCACGGCCTGCCGCCGGAAGGGGAAGGAGGCGGCTACGGCCTGCTCGGCATCCGCGAGCGCCTTCGCCACCACGGCGGTACCATGGAGGTGGCCAGCAGCCGGCAGGGCACCACCGTTACATTGCACATCCCCGCACTCCCAACATGAAGTCCGCGCGCCTGATCATTGCCGACGACCACGAGGTCGTGCGTCAGGGGCTACGCAAGCTCGTCGACGCGACGCCGGGCCTATCGGTCGTGGCCGAGGCGACCGACGGCGCCGAGGCCGAGCGCCTCGCGCGCGAGGTTCCGGCCGACCTGCTGATACTCGACATCGCGCTACCGAAGCGGCGCGGCGCACACGTGCTGGAGTCGCTGCGCGCCTCGGGCAGCCGGCTGCCCGTTCTGCTCTTCTCCATGCATCCGGCCAGCCAGTACATCGACTACGCCCGCCGTCGGGGCGCACAGGGCTTTGTCGGCAAGGGCGAGGATTCGCAGGTGCTGCTGCACGCCATACGGCGCATCCTGGATGGCGGAACCGCCTTTCCGCGCACCCGCAACCGCAGGCAAAGCCCCGACGACCTGGCCGCCCTGCTCTCGCGCCGGGAAGCCGAGGTCATGCAAGGACTGGTGCGGGGTGAATCCCTCACCTCGATCGCCGAACGCCTTGGCGTTGGAGCCAAGAGCATCAGCACCTATCGCCGCCGCCTGCTGGACAAGCTCGGCGTCGCCAGCAACGCCGAACTGGTTGCACTCTCCACCATCGACGGGATCACCTGACCGCCCCGGAAGCTTGTCCGGTTTACCTGACAGACGGCAACACCGGTCCTGTGCATGATGGAGACATCTGGCATCCCCATACCCCGGATGCATTGCTGAGGTGACATGCCTGCGATTCGCCTGCAGTCCTATCTGGTCCGTCTGATATGGATCTGCATCGCGCCCCTGCTATTCCTGCTCGCGCTGTTCGCGGTCCATGAGCTGCATGACGTAAAGATCGAGCACGAGCGCGAAGCACATGACCTGGCGCAGAACGTCGCTGCCTCGATCGACCGCCAGATCAGGTCCCGCATCGGCGGCCTGCAGATGCTGGCAAAGTCCCCGCTGGTCCGCGACAGCAGCCGCTGGCCGGCGCTGTACGAACTGGCGCAGGGCTATCGCGATGAGTTCGGCTCACAAGTGGTCTTCGCGCATGCTGATGGCCGCATGGTGTTCAACACGCGGGTACCCTTCGGCACCCCCCTTCCGCAGCTGCCCAAGGTCCAGGGCCACAGCGCTGCGGCGACCGCACTGGCTACCGGCAAACCCGCCATTGGCAACCTGTTTCTCGGCCCGGTTGCCAAAGAACCGTTGGTGGCAATCGCCGTTCCCACGGACCATGGCGCGCATCTCCTGCTCGCGCTGTTGCCGGCAAGCTACTTCAAGGAGCGCCTCGACGAATTCGCGGTCCCCGATGGATGGACCATCACGCTGCGGGACAGCAAGCCGGAAACCATCGCTTCGCGCGGGGCGCCACCGGAATCGGTCAGGGCCGAAGTCAAGGGTGCGCACGGTCTGCAGTTGAAGCAGGCGCCCTGGTCGGTGCATGTCGGCACTCCGAACGCCCTCAGCAGAGAAGCGCTCATCGAAGCCGCGCTGATCATGGGCCTGCTGATTGCCGGCGCGGTGCTGGGAGGCTACTTCGGCGGCCGGTCCGCTGCCGGCAGACTGGTCCGCTCCCTGGACACTCTGGCGACGGGCGCCGACGATTCCACCCCGCCCGTCGCCGGCCTGCCCATTCTCGAGATCGAGTCGATTCGAAATCGCATCGCGGAGTCCGTAGGGCTGCAACGCAAATCCGCGCTGCAGTTGTCCGAAAGCGAGCGCCGCCTGCGCCTGGCGCAGGATTCCGCCAAAGCGGGCACGTGGGAATGGGATGTCAATACCGGCGAGAACTACTGGTCGGACGAGGCCTATCGTCTCTACGGCTACGAGCCTGGAAGCCTGGCGCCCTCCTACGACGCCTGGCTTGCGGCCATCGACCCCGAAGACAGGGACAGCGTGGCCCGTTCGGTCGAGATGGCCAGCCTTCGTGCCCAGCCGGTTTCGATCGAGTGGCGGCGGACCCGATCGGATGGCGTGACCACATGGATCATGGCGCGCGGCGAACCGCAATTCGACGACCAGGGAAAGCTGGTGCGCTATCTCGGCATCGCGATCGACATCACCGACCGCAAAGAGGCCGAATTGGCGCGCACCGAAAGCGAGAAGCGCTTCCAGGACATCGTCGAAGCGTCGGCCGACTGGGTCTGGGAAATCGACGCGCAGAACCGCTATACCTTCGTTTCGGAAAGCATCACCAAGCTGCTCGGCTACGGCCCGGACGAAGTGCTCGGCCGCACGCCATTCGACCTCATGCCGCCCGACGAGGGCGCCCGCGTCAGCGCGGAATTCGCTGCGATCTCCGCGCAGCGCATCCCGTTCCGCGACCTCGACAACATCAACGTGCACAAGGATGGCAGCCTGCGCCACGTGCAAACCAATGGCATGCCCATCCTCGACAAAGAGGGAAAATTGCTCGGTTATCGCGGCCTCGACCGTGACTGTACGCCGCAGAAACTGGCCGAGCAGGACCTGCGCGACAGCGAGGAGCGGCTGCGCGTGCTGATCCGGTCCATGCCCGACGTGGTTTGGCTGAAAGACGTCCGCGGCGTGTATATGGCGTGCAACTCCCGCTTCGAACAGTACCTGGGCGCCCCGGAATCGGCCATCGTGGGCAAGACAGACTACGACTTCGCCACCCCCGAGTTGGCGGACCAGTTCCGTGCCAGGGATCGCGAGGCGATCGACGCCGGCCGCCCCATAGCGATCGAGGATGAGGTGACGTTTGCCAGCGACGGCCACCGCGAGACGCTGCAAAAGATCAAGACGCCCATATACGACAAATTCGGCGAGGTTATAGGCGTGCTGGGCGTCGGCCGCGACATTGCGCAGATGCGCGAGAACGAGCGGGAACTGACCCAGCACAAGCAGCACCTCGAAGCGATGGTGAAGCAACGCACCGAAGAGCTCGCCGCCCTTAACGAAAAGCTGAAGCACGACGCCGAGCGCATCGCCGACCTGTACGACCGCGCGCCGATCGGCTACCACTCGCT
>CAYTFA010000068.1:0-8239 GCA_964436755.1 uncultured Rhodocyclaceae bacterium
GGGCCACGAGGCCTGGGCTGGCCAGGATGGCGTGCAGGCATTCGAGCAGGCTGACGTCATCGACGTAGGCCGGGGCCGCCGACGGATGGCCGTTCGCATCGGTGTAGCGCAAGGTGAGGGCGCATACCGGCGTCCCGGCGTCGACGGCGGCCTGGAACAGCGCGCCATGGAAGGGCAGCAGGCGATCGCCGCGCGTCGTCGTACCCTCAGGAAAGATCGCCACGCGGCGACCGCTGCGCAGGGCGTCGATCATGTGCAACTGCGTGCCATGGGCGGCACGCCGGCTGCCGCGCTCGATGAATATCGTCTCGTTGTGCCGGCAAAGCCAGCCGATCAGCGGCCAGCGCGCGACCTCGCTCTTGGCGACGAATCCGGCCGGCAGGACGGCGTTGATGACGAACACGTCGACGAAGGAAACATGGTTGGCCGCCAGCAAGCCGGCCGCGCACTGCGCCAGCGCCGGGTCGGCGGCGACCTCGATGCCCAGGCAGCGCAGCAGGCGCAGCGACCAGGCGCGTCGCAGTTCCGCACGCCTGCGCGCATCGGCAAAGGGGAACAGCAGGGCGATCCGCACTGCGCCTTCGGCGAGGTGGAGGGCGACGCGCGCCATCCGCAGGCCTATGTAAAGGGAAGTCGCTCGCATCGGCCGATCCTACCGGCTGGCGGTTACGCGGAGGTGACGGGCGGGCATGGTGGATACGGGGGAGGGCTGGCAGTCACGGCACTGTAACAATCGATTCCTAGAATTCGCGGCATTGCAGCATACGGGATCGGAGGGCCGGTCCCGGCAAAGCCTGAAAAGGAGATCATCCATGTTCATCCGCACCCTCGGCAAGGCCGCCTTCGCCGCTTCCCTGTTCGCCGCTTCCGTTGCCGGCGCCGCCGACATGACGGGGGCCGGCGCCTCCTTTCCGGCGCCCATCTACGCCAAGTGGGCCGACGCCTACCAGAAGGCGACCGGCAACCGCGTGAACTACCAGTCGATTGGTTCCGGCGGCGGCATCAAGCAGATCACGGCCAAGACCGTCGATTTCGGCGCCTCCGACATGCCGCTCAAGGCCGATACCCTCGACAAGGACGGGCTCATGCAGTTTCCCACGGTGATCGGCGGTGTGGTGCCCGTTGTCAACCTCGCCAACATCAAGCCCGGCGAACTCAAGCTCACCGGCCCGGTGCTGGCCGACATCTATTCCGGCAAGGTCACCAAGTGGAACGACAAGGCGATTGCCGACCTCAATCCGGGCCTGGCGCTGCCGGCTACGGACATTGGCGTCGTGCGCCGTGCCGACGGCTCGGGCACCACCTTCATCTTCACCAACTACCTCTCCAAGGTCAGCGCCGAGTGGAAGCAGAAGATCGGCGAGGGCACGGCCGTGCAATGGCCGGTGGGCCTCGGCGGCAAGGGCAACGAAGGCGTCTCTGCCTTCGTCCAGCGCCTGCCGGGTGCGATCGGCTATGTCGAGTACGCCTACGCCAAGCAGAACAAGCTGACCTATGCCGTGTTGAAGAACGCCTCGGGCAATTTCGTTGCACCCGACGACCTGACCTTCAAGGCCGCGGCGGCGCATGCCGACTGGACCAAGTCGAACTTCGCCGAAATCCTCACCGAGCAGACCGGCAAGGATGCCTGGCCGATCACGGGCGCCACCTTCATCCTGATGCACAAGGTGCAGGACAAGCCGGCCCAGGCCGCGGAAGTCTTGAAGTTCTTCGACTGGTCGTTCAGGAACGGCGGGAAGATGGCCGACGAACTGGACTACGTGGCGCTGCCCGAAAGCCTGCAGAAGCTGATCCGCACCGCCTGGAGCCAGCTCAAGGATGCCTCGGGCAAGCCGGTTTACACCGCCAAGTGATCCGCGGCGGCGCGCCGTTCCCCGGCCCGCCCCGATCATGCTCGCGCCCGCCATGTCCATGACCGCGATCCAGGCCGTGCCGACCGCGTCCGGTGCCGGGCGCAAGTTCGGCGACTGGCTGTTCTTCAACCTGACGCGCGGCTTCGCCGCGCTGACGCTGGTCCTGCTGGCCGGCATCATCGTGTCGCTGGCGATCGGCTCGGCGGAGTCGATCCGCAAGTTCGGCTCCGCCTTCCTCTGGCGCCAGCAATGGAATCCGCCGATGGACGATTTCGGCGCCCTCATTCCGATCTACGGCACCCTCGTCACCTCGGCGATCGCACTGGTCATCGCCGTCCCCGTCAGCTTCGGCATCGCGCTGTTCCTCACCGAGCTGTCACCGGCGTGGCTGCGGCGGCCCCTGGGCACGGCGATAGAGCTGCTTGCCGCGGTGCCGTCCATCGTCTACGGGATGTGGGGCCTGATGGTCTTCGCACCGATCTTCGCCACCCACGTGCAACCACTGCTGTCGGCGACGCTGGGCAGGCTGCCGCTGGTCGGGTCGCTTTTTGCCGGGCCGCCCCTGGGCATCGGCCTGCTGTCGGCAGGAATCATTCTCGCCGTCATGATCATTCCCTTCATCGCCTCGGTGATGCGCGATGTGTTCGACGTGACGCCGGCGATGCTCAAGGAATCAGCCTATGGCGTCGGCTGCACGACTTGGGAAGTGGTCTGGAACGTGGTGCTGCCCTACACCAAGGTCGGTGTCATCGGAGGCATCATGCTCGGCCTCGGGCGCGCGCTCGGCGAGACCATGGCGGTCACTTTCGTCATCGGCAACGCAAACGTCCTGTCCGGGATGTCGCTCTATGCGCCGGGGAACAGCATCACCTCGGTGCTCGCCAACGAATTCGGCGAGGCGACGCCCGGGCTGTACACGGCGGCTCTGCTCGAACTCGGCCTGATCCTGTTCGTCATCACCCTGGCCGTGCTGGTGTTTTCCAAGCTGCTGCTGCTGCGCCTCGCCAGGGGCGAAGGCAGCAAGACCTGAGCACGCCATGGACCTGCTGACCCGGCGCAAGCTCACCAATCGCGTGGCTCTGGCCCTCTCGCTGGGCGCCATGGGCTTCGGGTTGTTCTGGCTGGCGTGGATACTCGCCACGACCCTGGAACTGGGCCTCGCCGGCATGTCGCTCGACTTGTTCACTCGCATGACGCCGCCGCCCGGCGCCGGCGAGCCGGGCGGGCTGCTCAATGCCATCGTCGGCAGCGTCATCCTCGTCGCGCTGGCGACCTTGCTGGGCACCCCGGTCGGCATCCTCGCCGGCGTATATCTGGCCGAGTACGGGCGCCGTACCTGGCTCGGGCGAATCACGCGCTTCATCAACGACCTGCTGCTGTCGGCGCCGTCGATCGTGATCGGATTGTTCGTGTACGCCGCCTACGTGGCGAAGGTCGGCAACTTTTCCGGCCTCTCGGGTGTGTTCGCGCTGGCCCTGATCGTCATTCCGGTGGTGCTGGCCACCACGGAAAACATGCTGAAGCTGGTGCCGGATTCGCTGCGCGAAGCCGCCTTTGCGCTGGGCGCGCCGAAGAGCACGGTGATCCTGCGCGTCACGCTCAAGGCCTCGCTGGCCGGTGTGATCACCGGGGTACTGCTGGCCGTTGCCCGCATTGCCGGTGAAACGGCGCCGCTGCTGTTCACCGCGCTGTCCAACCAGTTCTGGAGCCTGAATCTCAACGAACCGATGGCCAACCTGCCGGTGACGATCTTCAAGTTCGCCATGAGCCCCTTCAAGGAGTGGCAGCAGATCGCCTGGGCCGGCGTGTTCCTGATCACGCTGGGCGTGCTGGGCCTGAATGTCCTGGCTCGGGTGCTCTTCCGCCAGAAGCACAAGAGTTAGGCGCCCACATACCGAACGATGCGAGCCAATCCATGATGATGAACGAGACCGCCGCCCAACTTGAACCGCAGATGGCCTGTCGAGGCCTCGACTTCTACTACGGCAAGTACCACGCCCTGAAGAACATCAACCTCGACATCTACAAGTCCAACGTCACTGCCTTCATCGGGCCTTCGGGCTGCGGCAAGTCCACGCTGTTGCGGACCATGAACCGCATGTACGACCTATATCCGGAGCAGCGTGCGACGGGAGAACTGCTGCTGGACGGCACCAACATGCTGTCCCGCGACGTCGACGTGACGGTGCTGCGCGCCAAGGTCGGCATGGTGTTCCAGAAGCCCACGCCCTTCCCGATGTCCATCTACGACAACATCGCCTTCGGCGTGCGCCTGCACGAAAAGCTGCGCAAGCCGGAGATGGACGAGCGCGTCGAGTGGGCGCTGAAGAAGGCGGCGCTGTGGGACGAAGTGAAGAACAAGCTGGGGCAGAGCGGCATGAGCCTGTCCGGGGGGCAGCAGCAGCGTCTGTGCATCGCCCGCGGAATCGCCGTCAAGCCGGAGGTGCTGCTGCTCGACGAGCCGACCTCGGCGCTCGACCCGATCTCGACCATGCGCATCGAGGAACTGATCGGCGAGCTGAAGGCCGAATTCACCATCGCCATCGTCACCCACAACATGCAGCAGGCGGCGCGCATCTCCGACTTCACCGCCTACATGTACCTGGGCGAACTGATCGAATTCGGCGTCACCGACCAGATCTTCATCAAGCCGACGAAGAAGGCGACCGAGGACTACATCACCGGGCGCTTCGGCTGACCGCGGAAGACCCTAGGCCGGCGATCAGCGGTCGCCGTGGACCTGCGGCGGTGAATCGTCGGTCTCGCCGGGGCCGGACCGGCTGCGGGCACTACGGGCGGGCCGCGCGGTGGAAGCCGACCATGCCGTAGAACGCCGTTTCGGCGTAGACATCCTCGAAGCCGATCTCGCGCAGCAGGATGGACATCTCTTCCGGCGTGTAGAACATGTCGAGCGCATCGAGGAAATACTGCCGCGCGTTGTTGGCCGCCCGGCCGCTGCCGAAGAGAAACGCTGTGACGTTGAGACAGCCGCGCAGATACGTGTAGTACAGGTTGCGGACGACGGGATTGCTCGGCCGCAGCATGTCGGAGTGGTAGAAATGTCCGCCTGGCTTGAGTACGCGGCGAATCTCGCTGAACACTTCGCGAACGCGCAGGTGGCGCGATGCGAACTGCAGGGTGACGAGGTCGAAGTGCGCATCGGGAAAGGGCAGTCGGTGCACGTCGCCGATCGTGCTCTTGATCTGAAAGCCGAGGTCGGCAGCACGCACTTGCCCGACCGTTTGCATGGCCGTGCTGCGGTCGATGGCGTGTACGTCGAGCGTTGGCTCGCGCTGCAACAGCGCGATGCCGACGGCGTTGGTGCCGGCGCAAACGTCCAGCACTTTCTGCCGCGGCGCAAGATCGGCCAGCTTTACCAGGCGGCGTCGGAAACTGTTGAACCGCCCGAGCGAAGCGACGTCGTTGGCGCGATCGTAATAGGGTGCGACGTCGGCGAAGACCTCTTCAAGGTCCTTGTTCCAGACTTCGCTGAAACGCTCTTCGCGCACGGCTTCGCGTGATGCCATTGGGGGTGGTGACATTGCGGCTCCTGATGTAGTTGTTGTTATTTTTGAATTGCGCTTCGCTAGAACTAGATGCGCACTAGGAAGACAGCGGTTGCGATGCTGCCGACAATGGCTGCAAGGTAGAGCACCGTCGCGACCAGCGTGTCGGCACGCAGGCCGAAATCATAGCAGGTACAACGCAGTCGATGCGCGGAACTCCACAGCGAAAGCGCGATCACGCCGAACAGCAGTACCTTGCCCAATACGCCTGCGGCGAAGCTGTGAAGCCTTTCGTAGTCGAGCCCCGGCGGCACGTGGCCCAGGGCGGCGAGGAAGCCAAGAACCACGATCACCGGCATGCAGAACGCAATAACGGTACCGCCGGCGGCAAAGGGAAACCAGACGACAGGCTTGTGCGACTTGGCCATGGTCAGAACACTCCCGCGAGGAACAGCACGCCAACTGATAGCACCGCCCAGGCCAGGTAATGGGCGCCCGAAATGAGATTGCCCTTCACGAATTCCTCGCCGATCTGCAGGGGCATGGCCTTCTGGGTGGCATTGAACCACGTGCCGGCATGGTAAGTGGCGGCTGCCAGTGCCAGCAGGTGGAAAACGATGGAATCAGCGCTGCGCAGGCCGTCGAGGAAGGCGGCCCAGGCGATCGGGCCGGCCGACAGACGCTCCATCGCGACCACCAGCAGCACGCAGTAGGCGCCGACGAACAGGCTGGTCACTTCGCGTGCCATGTAGCGCATGTACCTTGGGTGACGCAGGAACCACGATGTGGGTGGAACCTCCCGTACCAGTGGCTTTCGGCTCATGGCTTGCCTCCAGGGAGCAGGTGCTCGACGATCCAGTCGATCGAGCCGACGATTTTCAGTTGCTGCAGGGCGCTGGCCGGATCGACCTGGGCCGGGCAGACCTCGGAGCAGGCACCGACGAAAGTGCATTCCCAGACGCCCTCCTTGGTGCCGACCACTTCCATGCGCTCCTTGCGTCCCTCGTCGCGCGAGTCGAGGTTGTAGCGGTGCGCGAGGGTAAGCGCCGCCGGGCCGATGAAGTGGGGCGTCAAACCGTATTCCGGGCAGGCCGCATAGCAGAGCATGCAGTTGATGCACATGGAGTACTGGCGGAACTTCATCAACTGGGCGGGTGTCTGCTTGTACTCGCCATCCTCGATCGGCTTCTTCGCTTTGGCGATGACGTAGGGCTTGACCCGCTTGAGCTTTTCCATGAAATCGCCGGGCGCGGTGACCAGGTCACGCTCGACCGGGAAGTGGGTCAGCGGCTCGACGCGGATGACGTCGCTGTAGTCGCGCAGAAAGGTATGGCAGGCGAGCTTCGGTTCGCCATTGATCATCATTCCGCAACTGCCGCACACGGCCATGTGGCAGGACCAGCGGTAGTTCAGCGTTGGATCGATGTCTTCCTTGACCTTGATCAGCGCATCCAGCACCACGCCCTCGTCGGCGCACATGACTTCGTAGGACTGGAAACGGGGCGACGCATCCGATTCGGGGTCGTAGCGGAATACTTCCAGGCGGACCAGACGTTCCTTCACTTGTGGTCTCCCGAGTAGTCGCGTACTCCAGGGGGTGACTTTGTGATCACCACGTCGAGGTAGTCGATGCGGGGTGGATCGTCACCCTGGTGGTGGACCAGGGTGTGGCGCAGGAAATTCGCGTCGTCGCGCTGCGGAAAATCCAGGCGCTGGTGGGCGCCGCGCGATTCCTTGCGTGCCAGGGCACCCACGGTGACGGCTTCGGCGCAGTCGAGCATGGAACCCAGTTCCAGTATCTGGAACAGGTCCATGTTGAAGACCCGGCTGCGGTCGGTCATCTTCACCTGGTGGTATCGCTGGCGCAGCTCGTGGATTTTCGCCACGCCCTCGCGCAGTCCGGCTTCGTCGCGGTAGATGCCTGCATTCTTTTCCATGGTCTCGGTCATTTCACGCCGCAGCACGGCCGGTGATTCCGTCGCATTTTCGCCGCGCCAGAGCGCGCCGAGGCGCTGTTCCGTCCGGGCAGCCTGTTCGTCCAGGGCGCGTCCATCCGCTGCGGGCAGGGACGCGAGGCTGTCGAGTGCGGAAAGGGCGGCACGGCGGCCGAAGACAAGCAGTTCGACGAGGGAATTCGAGCCGAGGCGATTGGCGCCATTGAGGCTGACGCAGGCACATTCGCCCGCCGCGAACAGCCCGGGAAGCGGCGTTGCCGCTTGCGTGTCGGTCGAGATGCCGCCCATCATGTAATGCACGACAGGACGAATCGGCACGGGGGCGCGGACGATGTCCACGCCGAGGTAGCTCTCGGCCAGCTCGTGTACCAGCGGCAGGCGTTCGCGAATCTTCTTCTCGCCGAGGTGGCGCATGTCGAGCAGGACGCATTCGCCCCACGGCGTGGTGACCGTATTGCCTTTCTGCAACTCGTGCCAGTAGGCCTGGCTCAGGCGATCACGCGGGCCGAGTTCCATGGTCTTCAACTGCGGTTGTCCGACGGGCGTCTCCGGGCCCATGCCGTAGTCCTGCAGGTAGCGGCGGCCGTGCTTGTTGACCAGGATGCCGCCTTCGCCGCGACAGGCTTCGGTGAGCAGGCTGCCGGTATTGGGCAGGCCGGTCGGGTGGTACTGGACGAACTCCATGTCCTTGAGCGGCGCACCGGCGCGGTAGGCCATGGCCATGCCATCCCCGGTCTTGATGGCGCCGTTGGTGGAGAAGGGGAACATGCGCCCGGCGCCGCCGCCGGCGATGATCACCGCCTTGGCGTGGAACTGGCGCAGCTCGCCGCTGCGCATTTCCATCGCGGTGACGCCCTGGCAACGGCCCTCATCGACCAGCAGGTCGAGCGCGTAGTACTCGTCGTAGCGCGCGATCGAGGGGAAT
>CAYTFA010000069.1:0-8196 GCA_964436755.1 uncultured Rhodocyclaceae bacterium
GAGGAAACAGGGACTCCGACCTGGGACGGGCTGCCGCTGGGAAATTACCTGTCCCTGCTCGACATGCTGAACCCCATGCATCGCCTTTGGTCCGACGCGCGCTGGAACAAGCTCACGGTCGCGCAGGGCTGCTACTGGAAGAAGTGCAGCTTTTGCGACACCTCGCTCCCCTACATCTCCCGTTACGAGGCGGCGGAGGCGCGAACCCTGGTCGACCGCATGGAGGCCGCGATCGCCGAGACCGGACAGACGGGATTCCACTTCGTGGACGAAGCGGCGCCGCCAAAGGCATTGCGCGCCCTTGCCGACGAACTTCTGCGGCGCGGGCGGACGATTTCATGGTGGACCAACATCCGCTTTGAGAAATCCTTTACCCCCGAGCTGTGCCGCCATCTGGCCGCCAGTGGCTGCATTGCCGTATCCGGCGGCCTCGAGGTTGCCTCCGATCGCCTGCTGGCGCTGATGCAGAAGGGTGTTTCGGTGGCGCAGGTGGCGCGTGTCACGCATGCCTTTGGCGAAGCCGGCATCCTCGTGCATGCCTACCTGATGTACGGCTTCCCGACGCAGACGGTACAGGAAACCGTGGATGCCCTCGAGTACGTGCGCCAGTTGTTCGCCGCCGGCTGCATCCAGTCCGGCTTCTTCCATCGCTTTGCCTGCACCGTCCATTCGCCGGTCGGCCGCCATCCCGAGCGCTACGGGATTCGCTTGCGACCGCTGCCGGCGGGGCGTTTCGCGCGCAACGACGTCGAGTTCGACGATCCCGTCGGCACCGACCACGAGCGGCTTGGCGCGGCACTCAACAAGGCGCTCTACAACTACATGCATGGCATCGGCCTCGAGCGCGACGTGCGCGGCTGGTTCGCCGGCCGCGTGCCGCGCACCACGGTTCCGCGGCGCTTCATCGTCGACGCGCTGGGCTGAAGCGGGCCGGCACCGACCGCGACGGTGGGGCGGAGTAAAATCGCCGCAACACAATTCAAAACCAGGGAGTTTGCATCATGGCGAAATACCGCACCGAAGCGATCCGCGCCGTGGCCCTTGTCGGCCACGGTGGCGCGGGCAAGACCACGCTGGCCGAAGCCTTGCTGTTCAAGGCGGGGGCCGTCGCGGCCAAGGGCAGCGTGGAAAAGGGCAGCACCGTTTGCGACTTCGATGCGCAGGAGAAGTCGGCGGGCCACTCGCTCAATTCGGCACTGGTCAATTTCGCCGCGGAAGGCATACATGTGCACCTGATCGACACGCCGGGCTACCCGGATTTCGCCGGGCAGGCGACCGCGGCGCTGGCCGGCGTCGATACGGCCATAGTCGTCGTCAATGCGCAAACCGGCGTCGAACTATCCACCGAGCGCATGATGCGTGCGGCGGCAGCGCGCGGGCTGGCGCGGATGATCGTGATCAACAAGATCGACGCCGACAACGTCGACCTGCCGGGCCTCGTGGCCGACATCCGCGAGCGCTTCGGCAAGCAGTGCCTGCTGCTCGACCTGCCGGCACACGATCGGCACGATGTCGTCGAGGTGCTCGAGCACGACAAGGGCGATGCCGACTTCGACTCCGTCGCCCATGCCCACCGAGAGCTGATCGACCAACTCGTCGAGGAGGACGAATCGCTGCTGGCCAAATACCTCGACGACGGCCAGGACCCGAGCGCGGCCGACCTGCACGCGCCGTTCGAGAAGGCCCTGCGCGAGGGCCATCTGGTACCCATCCTGTTCACCTCGGCGCGCACCGGGGCCGGTATCGGCGAACTGCTGCACGTCCTGGCATCGCTGGCGCCGAATCCGGCCGAGGGCAACCCGCCGCCCTTCTACAAGGGCGAGCCGGGGCAGGCGAGCGAGGCCTTCGCTGCGGTGCCGGATGCCGACCGCCATGTACTGGCGCACGTGTTCAAGATCATCGCCGACCCCTACATGGGCAAGGTGGCCATCTTCCGCGTGCATCAGGGAACGCTGCGCAAGGACAGCCAGCTTTTCGTCGGCGACGGCAAGAAGCCGTTCAAGGCCGGGCATCTGTACCAGATCCAGGGCAAGGACTACGTCGAGGTCGATGAGCTGGTGCCGGGCGACCTCGGCGCCGTCGCCAAGGTCGAGGAGATCGACTTCGATTCCGTCCTGCACGATTCCCACGACGAGGACCACATCCACCTGAAGCCGCTCGAGTTTCCCAAGCCGATGCAAGGCCTTGCGGTGGAGACCAAGAAGAAGGGCGACGAGCAGCGCCTGTTCGAAATCCTGCACAAGCTGGAACTCGAGGATCCCTGTTTCGAGGTCGAGCGCCATCCGACGACGCATGAGACCGTGATCCGCGGCTTGGGCGAGATGCACCTGCGCTACAAGCTGGAAAAGATGGCGACCCAGTTCAAGCTCGAACTCGACACGCGGCCGCCGCTGATTCCCTATCGCGAGACCATCACCGGCAAGGCGGAAGGCCATTGCCGCCACAAGAAGCAGTCGGGCGGTGCAGGGCAGTTCGGCGAGGTGTATCTGAAGATCGAGCCGCTCGAACGCGGCGCGGGCTTCGAGTTCGTCGACCACGTCAAGGGTGGCGTCATTCCGGGCGTCTTCATGCCGGCGGTGGAAAAGGGCGTGCGTCAGGCGCTGGCCGGCGGCGTCACAGCCGGCTTCCCGGTCGAGGACCTGCGCGTCATCGTCTATGACGGCAAGACCCATCCGGTGGATGGCAAGGAAGTGGCCTTCGTCACGGCAGGACGCAAGGCGACGGTGGAGGCGATTCGCGCGGCAAGTCCCATCGTGCTGGAGCCCATCGTCAATATCGAGATCGTGTCTCCCGAGGCTTACATCGGCGACCTCACCGGCGACCTGTCGAGCCGGCGCGGGCACATCACGGGGACCAATCCGCGCCCGGGCGGCACGGCGGCGATCACCGGCGAGGTACCGCTTGCCGAAGTCACCGACTATGCGTCCCGGCTCAAGTCGATGACGGGCGGACAGGGCGCCTACAGCATCGAATTCGTGCGCTACGCCCAGGTGCCGCCGCAGGTCCAGCACAAACTGGCGGCGAGCTTCCAGCTCAAGGACGAGGACGAGTAGCCTGCGCACCGGCTTGCCATCTGCGCGGACGAGGCGTACGCTAGTTATATGAGCCGACGTCTTGTCCGCGTCCTGATGCTGTTCGCCGCCCTCTGGCTGCCCGTGCAGACCATGGCGGCGAAGGCCATGCCGTTGTGCCGTCACGCACTCGAGCATGCGAACCACGCGGCGGCAACTGCGCAGCTGGAGTCGCATTGCCACGAAGCGGGCAGCGTCGATGCGCCCCAGGTGCACGATGCCGGCTGCGACAACTGCGAGATGTGCCACATGGCGAGCGCCGGGTTCATGCCCAGCGCGCCGCTGGCCAGCGCGCCGGTTCCGGAAGATCGCCACTTCGGTCGTGAGGCGTTCTCCGCGCCGCCGAGCCATATCGTCGAACCTCCGCAGCGACCTCCGAGGGTGGACGCCTGACCTGACAGTCGGCCCGGCGGCAGAGCCCGCCGGATGTTGCATACCTTTCGGAGATTTCCCATGAAGCAAGCTTTTCTGCGCGCGGCCGTGGCCGCCGCCTTTGGTTCCATCCTCGTCCCGGCCGTCGCCCAGGACCATTCCTCCCATATGCACGGCACCCAGGGCGCCAAGCCCGCGACCCAGGCCCTTTCCGAAGGCACGGTCAAGAAACTGGATGCGGCAGGCGGCAAGATCACGATATCCCACGGTCCCATCGAGAACCTGGGCATGCCCCCCATGACCATGAGCTTCACCTATGCCAAGGGCGTGGTTCCGGCAGGGGTCAAGGAAGGCGACCGCGTTCGCTTCCGTGCCGAGGAGAAGGACGGCCGCTACGTCGTAGTCCGCGTCGAAGCAGCGAAGTAGCGCCATGCTGCGCGCCTTCGTGCTGTGCGCCGTGGCGCTGCTGGCGACGGCGGTGACGGCGGCGGAACCGGAACGCGTGATCGGCGGGCGGGTCGAGAGCCTGCTCGAGTTCGCCCGCGATCGCCATCCCGAGTTTGCCGCGCTGCGTGCGGAAGCTGCTGCCGCCGAGGCTCGCATCGAGCCCGCCGGCGCACTGCCCGACCCGACCCTGCGCACCGAACTGCGCAACGTCACCAATGCCGGGTCCGACGCCAGCGGCAACGTCCTGCCCGCCCGTGTGGGGAGCACGCGCTACGTCATCGAGCAGCCCCTGCCCTGGTTCGGCAAGCGCGATCTGCGTCGTGACGTCGCCGGTGCCGGTGCCGAAGAGGCCGGCGCCAAGGCGCGCGCGGGCTGGACCGAGCTCGCCACGCGCATCAAGCTCACCTATGCCCAGCACCATGTGCACCTGACCAGCATCCGCTACGCCCGGGAGAACATCGACCTCATGCGCCGCGTCGCGGAGATTGCGCGCGCGCGTTACGCTGCGGGGCTGGGTGGCCAGCAGGATGCGCTGCGGGCCCAGGCCGAGGTCACGGCGATGCAGACCGACCTGGCGATGCTCGAGGGCGAGAGCACGCAGGCAAGCGCGCGCATGCGCGCGCTGCTGGGACGCCCGGAGAACGTCAAGCTGCGTCCACCCGAGCAACTGCGTCCGCTGCCGCCTGCCTCGGTTCTCGACCCGGCGGCGCTTGAGGCGCGCCTGCGTGCCGGCAACCCGCAACTGGCGGCCGACGCGGCACGCATTGCCGGTGCGGAAAAAGGTCGCGAACTTGTCGAGCGCAACCGCTATCCGGACGTCAGCCTTGGCGTCGCACCGATTCAGACCCGCAACCGCGTCTCCGAATGGGAACTGATGTTCCAGATCAATATTCCGCTGCAGCAGGAGAGCCGGCGCGCCCAGGAACGCGAAGCCGAACTGAACCTGGAGGCCGCGCGCCTGCGCCGCCAGGGAACGCTCAACCAGGCGCTGTCGGACCTCAGCGAGGCGCTGGCCGGGCTGGAGGTGGCACGGCGGCTGGAGGAGCTTGTCGGCACGGCGCAGCTGCCGCAGGCGGAGCTCAATCTCAATGCGGCACTCGCCGGCTACGAAACCGGGCGCACCGACTTCGCCGCCGTGCTCGACGCGCACCGCCAGTTGCGCAAGGCACGGCTCGACCTGGTCAGGGCGCGCGGCGACCAGCAGGTTCGCATGGCAGAAATCGAACGGGTTCTTGGAGAGGATCTATGAACAAGCACATCCCCGCGCTGGTGCTCGCGATCCTGCTTGCGGCCGGCTCCGGCTACTGGGCCGGCCGTCACGGCGACGCCGGTAGCGGCGCCACGGCGCCGGCGGCAACGGATGCCGCCCCCAAGGGCCGCAAGCTGCTCTATTACCGCAATCCGATGGGGCTTCCCGATACTTCGCCGGTACCGAAGAAGGATTCCATGGGGATGGACTACATCCCGGTGTACGAAGGCGAGGACGAGGGTTCAGGTGCCGCCGGTGAAATCCGCGTCAGCACCGAGAAGATCCAGAAGCTTGGCGTGCGCAGCGAGGCGGCGGCGACTCGCGTGCTGGCGCGCCAGGTGAATGCGGCCGGTCGCGTCGAAGTCGACGAGCGGCGCGTGCATGCCGTGGCGCCCAAGTTCGAGGGCTGGGTGGAACGCTTGCATGTCAACGCGACGGGCCAGCCGGTGGCCAAGGGCCAGCCGCTGTTCGAGGTGTACTCCCCGGAACTGGTGTCAGCCCAGCGCGAATACGCCGTCGCGGCGGCCGGCGTGGCCAGCCTCAAGGATGCCGGCGCCGAGATGCAGGCGGGGATGCGCCAGCTCGCCGAGGCGAGCCTGGCGCGCCTGCGCAACTGGGACATCTCGGAAGAGCAGATACGCGCGCTGGCGGCCGGCGGCGAGCCGCGGCGTACGCTGACCTTCCGCGCACCGGCGGGTGGCGTCGTGCTCGAGAAGAAGGCCATTGCCGGCATGCGCTTCATGCCCGGCGAGATGCTCTACCAGATCGCCGATACGACCTTGGTCTGGGTGCTGGCCGACGTCTTCGAGCGCGACATCGCCCTGCTCAAGGTGGGGCAGCGCGTCAAGCTCGGCATCAACGCCTATCCGGACCGCTCGTTCACCGGGACGGTTGCCTACATCTATCCGACCCTGAAGCCGGAGACGCGCACGGTGCCCGTGCGCATCGAGCTGGCCAACCCGGGCGGCCTGCTCAAGCCCGCCATGTATGCCAGCGTCGAGCTTGGCGTCGGCGCCGGCGGTACCGTTCTGGCCGTGCCGGCCTCCGCGGTCATCGACAGCGGCATGCGGCAGGTCGTTCTGGTGCAAAAGGAGGGCGGCCGCTTCGCCCCGCGCGAAGTGAAGCTCGGCGTGCGTAATGACGACTACGTCGAAGTGCGCGAAGGCCTCGCGGCGGGCGAGCAGGTCGTAGTCGCTGCCAACTTCCTCATCGATGCCGAAAGCAACCTAAAGGCGGCACTGGGCGGCTTTGCGGCCGGCGAGGCCAAGGCCGGAGCGAAGGCCGTGGGCCACCAGGCCAGCGGCACGCTCGAGTCCATCGATGCCAAGGGCGGCATCGTTACCGTCACGCATGGACCGGTGCCCAGCCTCAAGTGGCCGCCGATGACCATGGACTTCATCCTCGCCAACCCGGGCTTGCTCGGCGCGGCCCGCGCCGGGAGTCCGATCGACATCGAGTTCGTCGAACGCGGCCCCGGCGAGTGGGTGATCACCCGGCTGACGCTGCGCGACGCGGCGCCTGCCGGTGCGGCGAAACCGGATACGGGCCGCTGACATGCTGAATGCCCTGATCGGCTGGTCGGCGCGCAACCGCTTCCTCGTCGTCGTCGTCACGGCGGTGGTGACGCTGGCGGGCATCCACGCGCTGCTGAAGACCCCGCTCGATGCGCTGCCCGACCTCTCCGACGTGCAGGTGATCGTCTATACCGAGTTCCCCGGCCAGGCGCCGCAGGTGGTGGAAGACCAGGTCACCTACCCGCTGACGACGGCGATGCTGTCGGTGCCGAAATCCAAGGTCGTGCGCGGCTTCTCCTTCTTCGGCGCCTCCTTCGTCTATGTCATCTTCGAGGATGGCACCGACATCTACTGGGCACGTTCGCGCGTACTCGAATACCTCAACTTTGCCGCGGGCCGGCTGCCCACGGGGGTCACGCCGCAGCTCGGCCCCGACGCTACCGGCGTCGGCTGGGTCTACCAGTACGTGGTGCTGGCGAAGGACCGGACGCTCGCCGAACTGCGCACGCTGCAGGACTGGTTCCTGCGCTACCAGCTGACCAAGGCGCCCGGAGTTGCCGAAGTGGCCAGCATCGGCGGCTTCGTCCAGCAGTACCAGGTCATCGTCGATCCGGTGAAGCTGCGCGCCTACGGCGTACCGCTGATGAAGGTGGTGCAGGCGATCCGTGACTCCAACCGCGACGTCGGCGGCCGTGCCGTCGAGATGGCGGAGACGGAGTACATGGTGCGCGGCCGCGGCTACCTGCGCGGCAGGGCCGACATCGAGGGCCTGGTGGTGAAAGCCGAGCGCGGCACGCCGGTGCTGATCCGCGACATCGCGCGCGTCGAACTGGGCCCGGACGAGCGGCGTGGTATCGCCGAACTGAACGGCGAGGGCGAAGTGGTCTCCGGCATCGCCACGGCCCGTTACGGACAGAACGCGCTCGAGGTGATCCGCGGCGTCAAGGACAAGCTGGCCGAGATCGCACCCGGCCTGCCGGCCGGGGTCAGCATCCAGACCGTTTACGACCGTTCCGAGCTGATCGAGCGTGCCATCGCCACGCTGAAGAGCACGCTGATCGAGGAAAGCATCATCGTGGCGCTGGTCTGCCTGGTCTTCCTGATGCACGCGCGCAGCGCCTTGGTCGCCATCCTGATGCTCCCGGTCGGCGTGCTGATTGCCTTCATCGCCATGCGCGCGCTCGGCATCAACTCCAACATCATGAGCCTGGGCGGCATCGCCATCGCCATCGGCGCCATGGTCGACGCCGCCATCGTCATGATCGAGAACGCGCACAAGCACCTCGAGCGCCTGGGCGACGGTGCCGGCGCGGCACAGCGAGCGGCTGCCATCATCGAGGCCGGCAAGGAGGTCGGACCGGCACTGTTCTTCTCGCTGCTGGTGATCACGGTGTCCTTCCTGCCGGTATTCACGCTGGAAGCCCAGGAGGGCCGGCTGTTCTCCCCGCTTGCCTACACCAAGACATTCGCCATGGCGGGGGCTGCACTCCTCTCGGTGACCCTGGTGCCGGTGCTGATGCTGTTCTTCATCCGCGGGCACATC